>JABDRA010000616.1 GCA_013041995.1 Anderseniella sp.
GTACCGTTGATGTGGCGTCACAAACGCTCAACGGGCTCAATGAAGACCAGTTGGCGGTGTTTCGTCGCGACAATATCGGCATCGTATTCCAGTCATTCCACCTGATCCCCGCCATGACCGCGCTGGAAAATGTTGCCGTGCCACTGGAACTGCGCGGCACCGGCGACGCTTTCGAGCTCGCCCGGCAACAACTCAAGCGCGTCGGCCTTGACCATCGCCTGGATCACTACCCCGGCCAGTTGTCAGGTGGCGAACAACAGCGCGTTGCGATAGCCCGTGCCCTGGCGGCGGGCGCCAAGATAATCCTGGCAGACGAGCCCACCGGCAATCTTGATCAGGAAACCGGCCATACCATCATGGATCTGTTGTTCGATCTGCAATCAGGCGGCGAGACGACGCTGGTGCTGGTCACCCATGATCCCGATCTGGCAGCGCGCTGTTCAAGAACCATCGAAATCCGCGATGGCCTGATCCACAATGACAGTGTCACGCAGTCATGATGCACATTCTGTCAATGGCGTTGCGCCTTGCCCTGCGTGAACTGCGCTCCGGGCTTCAGGGCTTTCGGATATTCCTGGCCTGCCTGATCCTTGGCGTCAGTGCCATTGCAGTGGTCGGCGCACTGTCGTCGGCGCTCAACACCGGGATTGCCAATGAAGGCAGCTCCTTGATGGGCGGAGATGTGGAGTTTTCCACGCTTTATGACACGCCCAGCAGCGACCAGCGCAGCTTCATTACCGAAGCAGGCCAGGTGAGCAAGGTGGCCACATTGCGCGCCATGGCGGCTGTGCCCGACAAGTCGTCAGCCCTTGTCGAAGTAAAAGTGGTTGACGATGCCTACCCGCTCTATGGCCAGTTGCAGCTCGATCCGGCTATGCCTCTCAAGGATGCTTTGCAGCCCGATGCGTCCGGCCGGGCCGGTACTGTGGTAGAACCGACCCTGCTCGCGCGTCTTGACCTCAAGGTCGGGGATATTGTCAGGGTGGGCACATCGGATCTTGTGATCAATGCGGCAATCGTGCGTGAACCTGATCGGATTTCCGACGGGTTCGTGCTTGGCCCGCGCCTGATGATATCTGCCGATGCTCTGAGCGCAACAGGCCTTTCTCGACCCGGTAGCCTGATCAACTGGCGCTACCGCGTGGCACTACCGCAACCGGCAAACAATGCACAGGTCAAGGAGATCGTGAACCAGGCGGAGCCGCTGCTGCAGGATCAGGGATGGAAGGTGCGTTCACGCGAGAACGCAGCCCCCGGTGTGCGCCGCTTCATCGACCGGCTTACGTTTTTCCTGTCTCTCGTCGGCCTGACATCGCTCATTGTCGGCGGGGTCGGAGTGGCAAACGCAGTCAAGGCGTTTCTGGAACGGCGCACCAAGAATATTGCAACGCTGAAATGCCTTGGCGCGTCTGCACGCCTGGTGTTCTGGACCTACTTCATGGAGGTCCTCATTGTCGCCACCGGCGGTATCTTTATCGGCGTTTTGGCCGGTCTCACCACGCCACCGCTGGCAGGGGCTTTGTTGTCAGGCCTGGTGCCGATCCCGGTGTCTGTAGGCATAGAGCCGTGGCCGGTTATCCGCGCCGGGCTGTTCGGCTATCTGATTGTCATCGCGTTTGCGGTATGGCCGCTTGCACGTGCTGGTCGGATTCCGCCAAGCGCCCTGTTTCGCGACATGCTGACCAGCAAAATCGCGTGGCCCGGACCGGCTTCATGGCTGGTCATTGCCATCGCCCTTGCGGGCATCTTCATGCTCACGCTCACGGCATTCCCGGATCCGCGTATCACCTACGGCTATGCCGCGGGCATCGTGGCCAGTTTTGCCATCCTGACCAGTATGGCCCGATTGATGATGTGGATTGCCTCGCGCACCACCGGTGCCAGGTCCGCCGTTATGCGCCTGGCCATTGCCAATCTGCACCGGCCCGGAACCCCGACGCCGTCTGTCGTGCTGTCGCTTGGCCTGGGCCTGACGCTGTTCGTCAGCCTGTCGCTCATCGACAGCAACATTTCCAAGGAACTGCGCGACAACCTGCCCGATCGTGCACCAAGTTTCTTCTTTCTGGACGTCCACTCCGGCGAAGCCGATCAGTTCGGCAAAACGCTGCTGCAATCAGGCGCGTCAGCGGTCAGCCAGGCGCCCATGTTGCGCGGCCGCATCGTGAAGGTAAACGGCACACCCGCCAGTAAGGTCAAAGCCAGTGCCGATGCCGCATGGGCATTGCGCGGTGATCGCGGCATCACCTATTCGGCTACCGCGCCTGAGGGCGGGCAACTGGCTGAAGGCGAATGGTGGTCGGCCGATCATTCCGGCAAACCGCTGGTGTCATTTTCCGCCGACATCGCCGAAGGCATAAGCCTGGAAATCGGTGACACCGTCAGCGTCAACGTGCTGGGCCGGGAAATAACCGCTGAAGTGGCAAATTTTCGCGCCGTTGACTGGCGCTCCCTGCAGATCAACTTCGTCATGGTGTTTTCACCAAACACTTTTGCCGGCGCACCGCACATGTTTGTTGTCACGGCTCAGGCGGAACCGGCACGTGAACTCGAGATTCTCAAGGCGGTGTCCACACCCTATCCAACCATAACGTCGATCCGGGTGCGCGACGCGCTGGATGCCATCAACTCGCTGATGGGCAAGCTCATCACCGCCATTCGCGGCGCCAATGCAGTGACCGTTCTGGCCGGCATTCTGGTGCTCGGCGGCGCCCTGGCGACCGGATTATCCGGCCGTATCTATGATGCAGTGGTTCTGAAAACCTATGGTGCCACCCGCTCGCAATTATTGCGGGCGCTGGTCATCGAATATGCATTGCTCGGACTGGCGACAGCGGGTTTTGCCGTCATAGCGGGCGGTTTGAGCGCATGGGCGGTCATCACCCAGATACTGGGGCTTGAATGGCAGTTTTCCGGCCTGATTGCGGTCGCAACTGCGTTGGTGGCACTTGCAGTTACCGTGGCTGCAGGACTAGTCACAACATGGTCGGCCTTGCGTGCCAATCCGGCGCGTGTTCTGCGGGTGGACTGACCCGATCGAGATGCGTACAGTCCGGCCGAATTACATAACAATCAATCGACAGGCAGGATGCTGGCATCATGGTGGTTCTGAACAAGATTTATACCAAGACAGGCGACGACGGGACTACCGCGCTGTCTACCGGTCAGCGGTTGCCCAAGTTTCATGCCCGCATCGCCAGCTACGGCACCGTGGATGAAGCCAACTCTGTCCTCGGCGTCGTGCGACTACACACCGCCGGCAAGGACATGAAGGAGCTTGATGCCATGCTGGCGCGCATCCAGAATGACATGTTCGACCTTGGGGCAGATTTGTGCACCCCGGACACCGGCGAGGACCTTGCCTGGGAACCCTTACGTATCAAGCAAACACAGGTCGATCGGCTGGAAGCAGAAATTGACCAGTTGAATGAAAAGCTGGAGCCACTGCGGTCATTCGTGTTGCCGGGCGGTCATCCAGCAGCAGCCTATCTGCATCAGGCCCGCACCGTATGCCGCCGCGCTGAACGTCATATTATCGAGCTTGCCTCCATACCCGGAGAACAGGTGTCCCTGGAAGCCTCGACTTATCTCAACAGACTGTCCGACTTCCTGTTTGTGGCAAGCCGCTGGGTCAATGCACGCAATGATGGCGATGTGTTGTGGAAACCCGGCGCGACGCAATCCTAGAGCAACATGAGTTCTGCAGATCCCATAAAGTTGCTCTAACACTTTGGATGCGATCAGGTTTATGGTTTTTACAAACAAAAACCATCCTGATTTAGCAAGGGCCAACCCCATGTTTCTGCCACTACACGATAACACGCCGCTGACGGTCATCCGCTTCCAGTTTGTAACCGGCGCGCTGATCCTGGCCAACATAGCCGTGTTTTTGTGGATGCAATACGGCAATCTCGGCATGACCCAGCTTGCCTTTGCAACATCGCTCGGCCTTGTGCCCGGCGAGATCGGCAACTTGTCGTTCAGAGAAATATCACTGGCCAGTATTCCTGAACCGCTGACGCTCATCACCTACACCTTCATCCACGGTGGCTGGATGCATTTGCTGGCCAATATGGCGTTCCTTTGGGTTTTTGCCGACAATGTTGAAGATGCGTTTGGCCATTTCGGATTTCTGGTGCTGTACTTCGTGTGTGGCATTGTCGCCGCATCTGCCCACGTGATCGCCAATCCTGATTCAACAGCGCCACTGGTCGGAGCCTCCGGCGCCGTATCGGGAGTTCTGGGAGCCTACCTGGTGCTGTATCCGAAAGCACGCGTGTGGGTTCTGCTGTTTATGAAAATCCCGTTGCGCATATCCGCCGGCTGGGCCCTGGCGGCCTGGATCGGCTTCCAGTTTCTGTCGCTTTATCTCGACGAGTCCAAAGGCGAGGTGATTGTGGCCTGGTGGGCGCACATAGGCGGGTTTGCAGCCGGTTTTCTGGTTGCCGCCCTGTTCAGGAATACGCTGGGAGCAAGAGCGGCCTGAGCGACAGCCTCCTGTCGTGCCAATTATGCTGAAAAATTGTGACCAGAAGTCGCAATTGACCCCAAATTGACGACTATCGCATTGACGGACCCGATAACGGGCCAATAGTGTCCCGGCCACGCCTCGCACATTTTTGCTTGTGGCGGCTGAATTCACGGGCGCCAGCCAATCGGGCTGCGGTCACCATTAACGAGAGAGATTGCCTCAGATGAAAGTACTGGTCGCTGTCAAGCGGGTGGTTGACTATAATGTCAAGATCCGCGTCAAGGCCGATGGTTCGGGTGTCGAACTGGCCAACGTCAAAATGTCGATGAACCCTTTCGACGAAATCGCCGTGGAAGAAGCCCTTCGCCTTAGGGAAGCCGGCACTGCAACAGAGGTGATTGCGGTCTCGGTCGGCCCGCAACAGGCCCAGGAAACCATTCGTACCGCGCTTGCCATGGGTGCCGACCGCGGCATTCTTATCAAGCATGACGAATATGTTGAGCCGCTTGGTGTTGCCAAGCTGCTCAAGGTGGTCATCGACGAGGAAAAACCTGATCTGGTCATCCTGGGCAAACAGGCCATTGACGACGACTGCAACCAGACCGGTCAGATGTTGTCGGCGCTGATGGGCTGGTCGCAGGCCACGTTCGCCTCGAAAATCGAACTGAACGGCGACAGTGCGGACATTACCCGTGAAATCGACGGCGGCCTGCAGACCATCAAGGTCAAGATGCCGATGATCGTGACCACTGATCTGCGTCTCAACCAGCCGCGTTATGCATCGCTGCCGAACATCATGAAGGCCAAGAAGAAACCGCTTGATGAAAAAATCGCTGCGGACATGGGTGTCGATATCGCACCGAAACTGAAAGTCGTAACGACCGTTGAGCCACCTGCACGCCAGGGCGGCAAGAAAGTGGCATCGGTTGCCGAGCTTGTTGACAAGCTGAAGAACGAAGCAGGAGTTATCTGATCATGGCCATTCTCCTCATAGCCGAGCATGACAATGCCGGTCTCAAGGACGCAACTCACAAGGCACTGACTGCCGCCACCCAGATGGGTGGTGACATCCATGTGCTGGTCGCCGGACACAATGCAGACGGTGCAGCCAAGGAAGCCGCAGGGCTGGCCGGTGTTAAAAAGGTTCTGCACTGCGATAATGCAATGTTTGAACGCCCGCTGGCTGAACCCATGGCTGCGCTCATTGTCGGCCTGATGGCAGATCATGACGCCATGGTCGCGCCGGCGACAACCAGCGGCAAAAACGTATCCCCGCGTGTCGCAGCCCTGCTCGACGAAATGCAGGTCTCCGGCATCATTGCGGTGAACAGCGCCGATACATTTGAACGCCCGATCTATGCCGGCAATGCGGTGCAGACCGTTCAGGCAACAGGTGCCAAGAAAATCATCACCGTCCTCACGGCATCGTTCGAGTCTGCCGGTACCGGTGGTTCGGCATCAATTGAAAAAATCGATGCGCCTGCCGATCCCGGCCTTACCTCCTATGTCAGTGAAAACCTGTCCAAGTCCGACCGGCCGGAACTGACCTCTGCCGGCATTATCGTGTCCGGCGGACGCGGCATGCAGAACGGTGAAAACTTCGCCATGCTGGAAAAAGTCGCCGACAAGCTCAATGCGGCCGTTGGTGCATCACGCGCTGCGGTTGACGCAGGCTATGTGCCGAACGATTACCAGGTTGGGCAAACCGGCAAAGTGGTTGCACCGGACCTGTACATCGCCGTCGGTATTTCCGGCGCCATTCAGCACCTTGCCGGCATGAAGGACTCGAAAGTCATCGTGGCCATCAACAAGGACGAAGAAGCACCGATTTTCCAGGTGGCTGATTATGGTCTTGTGGCCGACCTGTTCGAAGCCGTGCCGGCTCTCGACGATGAATTGGCAAAGGCTGGTTACTAGGGTCAGGATCCATGTTGCTCTGCAGGGTAACACCTGAACCGGAAGAATCTCAAAAAACACATTCCAACCCGTCTGACGGAAACGTCAGGCGGGTTTTATATTGCAGTGCGATAAACTCTCTTGCCGCGCGGCAACACCCGCTATAGGCTCCCGAACTTCGCGACATGAAGAGACACAGAATAATATGACGATCAGGAAAATCGGGGTTATCGGTGCAGGCCAGATGGGCTCAGGCATCGCACATGTATGCGCACTGTCCAGCTATGACGTGGGTCTGTACGACATATCGACAGACAAGATCGAAGAAGGCCTTGCAACCATCAATGGCAATATGGCCCGGCAGGTCAAATCAGACAGGATTACGGAAGCAGACCGCAAGGCAGCCCTGGAACGGATCGCCCCATACAGCAGTTTTGAACAGTTTGGCGATGTGGACCTGGTTATTGAATCAGCCATTGAAGATGAAGATGTAAAGCGCAAGATATTCAACGATCTTTGCCCGCACCTGAAACCGGACGCCATGATCGGCTCCAATACATCCTCGATTTCCATCACCCGGCTGGCGGCGGGAACAGACCGGCCGGAACGGTTCATGGGCATCCATTTCATGAACCCGGTACCGGTGATGGAACTGGTAGAGCTTATTCGGGGCATCGCCACGGCCGATGAGATTTTTCAGGAAGTGCGCGAATTTGTCGGCACCTTGGACAAGTCGGTAGCGGTAGCTGAAGATTTCCCGGCGTTCATCGTGAACCGGGTTCTGTTGCCGATGATCAACGAGGCCGTTTACACGCTGTATGAGGG
>JABDRA010000620.1 GCA_013041995.1 Anderseniella sp.
CCCTCAGGCTGGCAAAGGCAAATTCTGACCGTGTCAAGGACATGGCGATATTGGCCAGTGGCGCAAGTATCCGTCCCGCCAGAATGTTTGCCGCGATCAGGCCGCCAATGGTGAGTTCGCCTGCACCGATAAGGAACACGCCCCATACAATAATCGCGACGCTGACGCCCTGCTGCACCAGCCCGGTGAAGTTCAGCGCGATGGACGCCCACAGCCGAGTTGTTGCCGAGGCGCGCACAGAGGCCGCGGTAGCCTGTTCCCATTTGCCCTGCAGGTAGCCCTCACCGCCTGCCGCCTTTACCGCTTCAACGCCGGACAGGGCCTCGACAAGCATGCCGTGCCGGTTTTGCATCAGGCCATGGGTCTGCTTGATCGACCGGCTGAGTGGAATTTGCATCAGCAAGGTCACCGCAAGGACCACGGGCACGGCGACCAATGGTATCAGGGCCAGACTGCCCGCGACCAACCACAGGACAGCCAGGAAAATTCCGATGAAGGCAACATCGATGACGCCGACGAGAAGCGATGACGTCAGAAACTCGCGCGCACTTTCGAAATCCTTGATCTGATTGGCCAGGACGCCCGACGGCGCTGTACGGGCTGACATTCTGGCCGACATTGCCTGTTCAAACAGGGAAGCATTCACCCCGAGATCAACCCGCTTTCCCGCACCGTCCAGGAGTAAACCGCGCATCAGTTTGAGGACAAAATCGAAAACAATGGCGATCGCCACGCCGGCTGTTAATGCCCATAAGGTCGGCATCGACTGGGTTTGTATCACCCGGTCGTAGACGTTCATGATGAACAATGGCAGCGCAAGCCCTAGTATGTTGATGACCAGGGCGGCCAGAGCAACCTGAATACCCACAGGCCAGAATTTCAACAGCGGCGACAATAACCAATGCCTGGCCGGCTTTTCAGTCCCGGCATGATCCGATGATTGATCGGCAACCGCCGACACATAGATCACGTAGTTTGACGCCTGTTTATCGAGCTTCTTGAGCCGTACCCGACGAGGTTTTTCGGACACGGCCGGAAATACTACACGGGCAAATTTACCTATCGGTGATATGTCGGTGACGACGCAGGCATCGCCGCGGTCGAACAGTACAATGAACGGTGCAACCAGCGCAGGTACCTCGGACGGCCTGCGCTCGAACACCTGCGCTTCCATGCCGAGGTTTCCTGCCGCCCGGCCGACCAGTTCAGGTGTCAGGCGGCCGTCAACCAGCGGCAGATTGTTGTTGGCCGCACCGGGTGAAAATGGCAAGCCCGCCTGTGCTGCAATAAAACCGAGGCAAGCCAAGATATGGTCGGTTGCAACCGGATCAAAACCTTCGACAGCATGCCCAACCGGCCGCTGCCGGTCTTCACTGGAATCTACGGCAACAGGCTTGCTGGCTTTTGATCGTTGCAGCATTTGAGAACACCATTATCTCTCTGCATCTGGAAGATTTCACACGACGGCAACTGTTGCTCTATCGAAGGGGCTGAATCACCAGATCATGATTGCCGCCCAGGCTGCGCGCCGGTGCAATGTCAGTTAGCGGAACCGCCTCTTTCGGCGCTTCAACGCCGAACGTGTCCAGCAACTGTCCGGTCAGGGCAACAACCTGATAAATCGCAAACCGCTTGATCGCCGAAGCACTGGAGAGATCGAAGCGTACCCTGAACCTCGTGTTCTCCGCATCCAGTACGTCCAGAATACTGCGTTTGGACAACTGATACTCATCAAGGTAAGTGCGGATGATCTTGGAGTTGCTGGCTTCCTGGCTTTTCAGCGCGGCGACACGCGCGTGGCCGTTTGTGTACTTTGCCCATGCCGATTCAATTTGCTGAATGACATCACGCTCGCGTTTTTCCAGATCGGCCACTCTCTGTACGACACGCTCAGACAGTTCACCTACGCGGGCAGTACGGACTTTTCCATCAAACAGGCTCCAGCTCAACACAACGCCGCCGCGCAGTTCCCTGCTGCGACCGGGTGTGCCGTCTATGTCCCGGCCGTAAACGGCCTCTCCTTCGAGATAGACTTGCGGATAATAGGCTGACTTGGATTGGTTGCGTTCGTGTTCAGCCTCGACAATATCCGACTTCAGTGCGAGCAGGATGGAGTTGCGGGCAAGCCCGGTATTTATCGCATTGCGCAACCCTTCTCTGGCATGGTGCGGTGTTGGAATTGACCGCAGTTTTCCAGGCCGGACGCCGACAACCTGGGCATATCGAGCCTCGGCGGTCTGCAGCGCGGTGCGTATTTCGGCATGAACAGCGCGTGCACCTGCAAGTCTTTCCCTGGTCTGATCGACATCCGAAACCGGAGAGTTGCCGCCCTTGTAGCGAACATTGACCAGAGACAGAATTTCCTTGTGCCGCCTGATATTGGCAGCTGCCAGATGCAGCAGCCGTCTGTGGCGCAACACATCTATATAGGTTTCAACGGCATCCAGCCCGACAGCCTCGGAAGAGGCGAGAACCCGCAGCGCAGCGGAATCAATTCGTGCTTCAGACCGATAGATCTGATTGGCCCGGTCCCAGCCGTCAAACACGACTTGCCTGAGCTGCACGGAGACTTCGCGGCGGGCCCGAAGCGTATCGTTGAAGGCAGCCCCGATCCCGAGAGGACGGTCAATCTGTTGAGCCTGCAGGCTGGAATTCATGCTCAACTGCGGCAGCAGCCGGCCATTAGCCTGATCAAGTTCATAGTTCCTGGCGCGCCGGTTGGCGCTGGCCGACTTGATCGCCGGATTGGTGGCAACCGCGCGGCGAACCGCATCACCCAACGTTTGCGCATGTACCGGCGAACTGTCGGCAATCAAAAACGCAAGCGCGCACAGCACAGCCGCTCGCAGCCAGTACCGGCCAAATTTTGAATAAGTACGCATTGCCCCTCAGCACTCCGCCTTAGTAATAAAACAAACTTCTGTCGCCGAGAAAGTTTCCTTCACTTGTGACCACATTGGCCTGCCTGTGATTGGCCCGCAGCGAAACACTGCAAAACCAGCCAGGAAAACCAAGTCCGTTTGTGCCTTAAATCCACCCCATAAAAGCCTGGACAATACCATGATGCACACACTCCGGCGGATCAATCAAGTGAATTGGCCGCTACGTCAACTAATTTGCGTTAACTTTCAATGTCATGTACCAGTACGCTGACATCTAAACTGTGCCAAAAACCACAGACTACGGCAACTTTCGCCAGATTTTCGACCGGTTTCGGCCTCACTTCACAAGGATGTCGTTGACGCCGTCCCAGTTTTTACCGGGGGGCTCCGCTGAAAACGCCGCGGCGCGGGCCGCGTAAATCGTGTAAAACTCATCGAAGTCGAGTCCCCTGGCCCTGCCCACACACCTTTTGGTGATTTTTTCTACATCCGCCCAGCGTTGCCCGTAGTACGATTCGAGCATGAGACCATGGTCGCCGGCCAGGGTCTGGAAGCTGTCACTCGCTGCCATGTCGCTGTCTCCCAGCAAGGCAAAAATGTCTTCAGGTTCCTGCTTGCCCACTACACGGACGCGGTCAATCTGCAGTACGGCCAAGCGGTTCTGTACGGCTTCAGCCGTTTGCCGGCCGATGATTATCTTGGTGCCGTAGGATTTTGTCTGTCCTTCCAGCCGCGCAGACAGGTTAACCGCGTCACCCAGGACAGTGTAGTCAAAGCGGAAATCAGATCCCATATTGCCGACAACACACTCGCCGGTATTGATACCGACGCCGATTTCCAGGGCAACGTCTCCAGTTGCCACGCGTTCCTCGTTGAGCAGGTTGAGGCGTCTGGTCATGTCCAGCGCCGCACAACAAGCGTTGTAGGCATGGTCGTCATCGGCCAGGGGCGCGTTCCAGAACGCCATGATGTTGTCGCCCATGTACTTGTCGATGGTGCCCTTGTGCGCCACTACGGCTTGAGACAATGGCGTGAGCAGCGAATTGATCAGCATGGTCAGGCCTTGCGGATTGGACTTGTATTGTTCCGAGATCGTGGTGAAACCGCGCACGTCGGAAAACAGAATGCTCATATCCTTGGTTTCGCCCCCCAGGATCAGCTTGTCCGGATCCTCGGTCAACTGCGCCACCATGTCCTGCGACAGGTACTGTCCGAATGCTGTGCGAATGCGCCGCCTGTCGATCTCTTCCTGCAGGTACCCCAGAACAATCAGGACACCGGTAACCGCCAGCGATGCCATCAAAGGGAACGCGTAATCAAAAATGAGCGCCTTCTGCGTGAAAGCCAACCACGACGCGCCCAACACCAGCGCGGCCACGAGGCCGCCAGCAAACACGGTGATCATGGCCCCAAACCGCGGCAGCAAACCGATAAGCCCCAGCCCGATCAACAGAGTAAGACTGACTTCCATGCCATTGGCCCAGGCCGGACGCTGCAAGAGAGTCTTGCTCAAAATGGCATTGATCAGTTGAGCGTGGGCTTCCACGCCTGGCATTGCAGCTTCCACCGGTGTGGCCTTCAGATCAAACAGTCCGGTCGCCGACGCGCCCAGCAGCACTATGCGCCCTTTGAAAACATCCAGGTTGGCCCGGTCAGCCAGCAGATCTGCGGCAGAAACGAAAATCTGTTGATTGTGCGGGTGAAAATGCAGCCAGGCCTTGGCATTCCTGTCGGTCGGCATGGCGATGCCGGCCAACACCAGGGAGTTGACACCGGCATCGCCTGACCGGATCAGAATGGTTGACTGACCTGTCGCAACCCTGAGCAGCTCCAGGCTGAGAGACGGCAGCATCTTGCCCTGGGCCATCATGACCAGCGGCATCTTGCGGACCACACCGTCACTTTCGTGACGAAGCGACACCATGCCCCTGCCCTGGGCATTTGCCTCCAGCTCAGGCACGTTCCTGACCATGCCGGGATAAGTATCGAGAAATGCTTTCGGATCAGGTCCGAGCATTGCTATCGGCGATTGTTTCAGTTCATCGGCGTGCCACTGCTTCAGCTCCTTGTGATAACCGGACTGACCCAGCACGACGCGGGTGCGGGTCATGGCATCGGCAAACACCTGGTCATTGGACTTCATGGTCCGCAAGCGGTCAGCGGTTTCCTTGTCATAGGCTTCGACAATACTGGCCACGTTGGCAGGCGACGTGCGGTCATGTTCGGGAAACAACACATCCAGTCCTACGGCAACGGCACCGGCCTGGCCGACCTTGTCGATGATCTTCGCAAGCGTGGAGCGCGGCCACGGCCACTGCCCCAGTTCGTCCAGGCTCTTTTCGTCAATATCAACAATGATGACCTGCTGCGGCGTCGGCTTTGGCGCCAGGGCAATCTGGTAGAGATCGAAGGTCTTGAGACGCAGTGTCTCCAGCGGGGCCGGGTCGATGACCCGCAATGCGACCATCATCAACAGCAACACCAGAGCCAGCAATCGACTGACATTTGTCCTGTTCAGTGTCTTTAACAGAACCGCCTCCCAACCACACTCAACCCCAGTATTCCAAGCTGGCGATACTGGTCTAGTTGGCAGGCGTTGTGAATACCCTTGGGTAAAGCAACTGGAAATTATGCAGGTGAACCATCATACCGGTTGGCGATGACATCTCAGCGCTAGACTTTACTGAACAACTGGTGCGGTCGAGAAGACTCGAACTTCCACGGGTGTTACCCCACAGCGACCTCAACGCTGCGCGTCTACCAATTCCGCCACGACCGCAAATCGTCAAAGACAGGTAGGATGGATGCAGCGTGTAACAGTGCTCAGAGGCCAAATCAAGCCCTCAAAACATGGGACATTGGAACCGGGCGCAGATTGGCGTAAACAGTTGCCCATGAGTATCAGTCGCGACAGCCTTGCCATCGATAGCGCCCAGCTTGCCAATGCGTCGCCGGTTGAATGGCGGGTGGAAGCTGAGCCTGTGGATTATCCCGCCGCAGTGGCATTCATGGAAGCGCGTGTAGCCGCCATTGCGGCAGGCCAGGCACCGGAACTGGTCTGGCTGGTGGAACACCCAGCCTTGTACACCGCCGGAACGTCGGCGGAGGCCTCAGACCTGGTGGATGCAACCCGGTTTCCGGTTCATAAAACCGGGCGTGGCGGGCAATACACCTATCACGGTCCGGGCCAACGGGTGGCTTACGTGATGCTGGACCTGAACAGGCGCGGCCAGGATGTCCGCCGCTTTGTAGCACAACTTGAGGACTGGCTCATCAGGACACTGGATGCGTTCAATGTAAAAGGTGAGCGGCGCGAAGACCGGGTCGGTGTGTGGGTGCGCAGGCCCGAAAAAGGCGCCGAAGTCGAAGACAAGATTGCGGCCATCGGCATAAGGGTCCGTAAATGGGTGACTTATCACGGCATCAGCCTGAATGTGGAACCCGACCTGGAGCATTTTTCAGGCATCGTGCCCTGCGGTGTTACCCGACATGGGGTGACCAGCCTGGTGGATATGGGCCTGCCGCTCGACATGCACGATGCAGACA
>JABDRA010000621.1 GCA_013041995.1 Anderseniella sp.
ATTCTGATGGCGCCCATTGCCATGGGCATAGCGAGCGGCCTGAATACCAACCCGGACACATTCCTGATGGCCGTAGCGGTGGGCGCTGCATCGCCTTACCTTACGCCGATCGGGCACCAGTCGAACACGCTGGTGATGGGACCGGGCGGGTACAAGTTCCAGGACTATGCACTGGTCGGCTTCCCCTTGCAGATCATCATTCTGCTGGTCGGCGTACCAATGATCCTGTGGACCTGGCCACTGACCTGACAAGTTTTCGGTTGTGATGCCGGACTATAGATGAGGCTTTGACGGACGGAACATTCTCCGCCTGATAGCAGCGCACAGCATTTGCGCTGCTATCCGGCGGATTTCCGGAGGGCATCTGCCCTTACACACGACCCTCAGGTGTCAGGCCATCGACCGCGCCTGGAAGATCGGCCGTCATGCGCTTTAGTATCTCAGCCTTGGCAAGCCCGGTTTCGGTAACCAGTCGGTCAAGCGTATCACTGCCGATTGCTTGTTCCAGTTGGGCCGGCTGTATGGGTTCATTGCGGCCTGAACTCACCCATGAATCCGCGACGGAACCTTGTCCGGATTTTCGGAAGGCATCAACAAGGTCCCGGACCCCTGTGGTAGCAGCGTCTGGACTGTTGCCGGTAGGCTGTCCATCATTCGACGCTGCATCGGAACCTGCTGTGGCTGAATTGAACATCTCTATCAGCTTGTCACGGTTTTGATAGCCGGCAAGAGCTATCATTCCCAGTAAAGCTGCCATTGAGGGCATTCCTTTCGACATTAGACTAATTCCTTGTTTGTCGTGAAAAGAGCTGGATTGGTTGAGGACACAGCCAAAAGACTAGGCACGTTTCGCGACCATTCCCCAGACCGCCAGAACTATGATGGCTCCAACCACGGCACCGATAAGGCCGGCGCCTTCGCCAGCGCCGTACCAGCCGAGCGCCTGGCCCAAAAACGAAGCAACAAAAGCCCCGACAATTCCAAGAATTGTTGTCAGTATGAAGCCGGATGGCTCATTGCTTCCAGGCATGACAAATTTGGCGAGCACACCAGCGATGAAACCGATAATAATTGTCCAGATAATTCCCATTGAATGAATTTCTTTCTTTTTCGTAGTTGGTATCGAATGACTTGGGACTGCGTGCGCAGACACCATACCCAAATCCATAGAGCATGGATCATCTTTCGCAGTTTGATAACGATACTCATGCATCGACTGCAGTCGTCATAACGTGCCGACCCCGGTTTGGTTCCTGAGCCCGACAAAAAACCACTACATGACGACTTGGTACAAGAGTCCGTCCACAGCGGTTCACATTGCTTAATCCTGGCCAGGGTTGAACGCGTCAAGGTCGGAGAAGGAGGAACTCTGGAAACAGGGCACCTTGCTGTCTTCAAGCGCCTTCAGCGCGGCTTCGTCATCAGCATCGACGTATCCGGCGTGCCGCAACGCGACGAAACTGATGCGGCCAGGGTGGCGCTTTATGACTTCGAGATACACCTGCGCATCGTGCTGACCGGTATCACCCATGAGCACGAATGGCAGTTCAGGATTTGCTGCCAGTATCTCGTCGATCGCAGCCCCTTTGTGCGATCCATGCGAACTTTTGATGAACTTGTTGTCGTCAATACCGAGGTCGCGAAGAAACATCGGCCCTTTCACAACACCGTTGCGCGCAAACACGTCGGTCAAAAAACGGTACAGGTTCCAGGGCGAGGAACTCACATAGAATACCGGATTAATGTTGTCGTGGAGTTGGCTGATCAGTTCGGCGCTGTCGGGAAAGATGTGTCGGGTGTGGGCATTGCCGGTCACCGTATTCCAGATGTTGCGATGCAGCGCCCAGGCCTCGGTCTTCATGATGGTGTCGTCGATGTCCGATATCACGCCGAAGCGGGCCAAACTTGAAGTCACCATCGCGTCTGCGGCCACTTCGCAATCGTAGTTCAAAAGAGTGATGTAATTTTCGCCGTGCCGGAAATTACTGCGCGGCAACGCAAGCCGAAAATAGCCTTCTTCGTCTGTTACTGCGTTCACAGTTCCGCATTTTACCTCGATGTTGGCAAGCTCCCATGTCGCAAAGTTTCGCGCCATTGCGCAGGCATTTGCAAAAACAGAAGAACCTGGATTGACCGGTGAGGCGGCGATGTCTGCCAGAACCCGCCCCCGGATAATGATCTCCGCACCGCTGCTGTAACCGAGATATGCCTGTATGACCGGAGACGGATTCCGGTCGACAGGCAGAATGCTGTCCAGCGCCATTTCTACACGGTGCGCCAGTGTTGCTATGGACATGCAAGTCGCCCCTTGCGTCAGGTTTCACTGAGATGAGCTTGTGAGCAAGTATAATCATGCTGCAGACACAGGGGCCGTCGAAAGTTTCTGTGGCCGCTGCGGCTTAGCCTGATCCGGATAGACGCCGTGGTATCGAACTCACTTTCCGTCTCGCTTTTCCGGCGCATTTTCAACGTCGTCTGAGCGCAGCGCATCATCATTGACGTCGTCGGATCGCGTCTATTTCTTCTTCGCTTCGGCGGTGTTCCGCTCGCTGGATTTCGCGGGGCCGTTCAGTTTCGATAGTACTGCTTTGGATGTCATTGAACCTAGTTCCTTTTCACTGTCTTACAGAGAAACAACGCAGCTGCACCGGGCCGGTTCCACCCACACATGCAATTTCAGTATTTTTCTCCAGACAAGGGCGGCGGCGGTACGCAAGCTTGTTCCGGCTTGCCAATCTGCTTGGCCAGCCTGGTCGTCGGGAGAGGTCCCATGAACTGAAAATCACCCGCCTGATTGCTCATACGGGTGATCTGTATCGATGGTTTTACACTGATCCGGAAATTAGCTGTAAGGTGAAATGCATTCCTTGCGGGGGCCGTTATAAGGCTGGAATGTATTGTCCCAGACACGATAGCTGCGATATCTGTCCTCGCACCATTCCTCGTGGCGGTCGCCCCGGTCGGCGCTGTTGGCTATTGCACTGCCGGCGGCAATTGCTCCAAAGGCTGCCAGTGGATACCACCAGCCATCAGAGTGACGACGATATCCGCGCCGCCTGTCGCGACGTCCGCGATGGCCCCTAAGCCGCCGGCGGTCCGCACGCCTCGCACGTTTCTTTGTCCGAGACTGTATCTGGATAACATTGGCAGTACCGTTTGATTGAGTGACAGCTTGGCTCGCAATGTTCGACGTCGCCCCGGCCAGCGGGGTTGCGGACACAGGCGTTGCAAACAACAGAGCTGCCGCTGCAGCACCGATGATTGCTGTATTGAATTTTCTCATCGTAAATCCTTTCTGATTTAGACCGTATGGGTCACCAACGGTTGAAACCGGGTGTGGTTGCATGAAACATGCAATAATTTGGAGAACTGTCATTGTCCTGGATCATGCCGGGAAGCGCTCCAGCTAATCCCTGACAATGCCATTGCCGGGAATGCATGACACTCAGGCTTCGCGCGGGATTGATTGAGAGCAATGACAACCCTGCAACGCGATTATTGGAGCAGCGCAAGCACGGCCTTGGCGGCTTCTTCCGAAGATGCCGGATTTTGGCCGGTTACGAGTTTGCCGTCTGTCAGAACGAAAGAGGCCCAATCATCACCCTTTTCATAATGACCGCCCTTTTCCTTGAGCATATCCTCAACCAGAAACGGCACCACCTCGGTCAGGCCGACGCCTTGTTCTTCGGTATTGGTAAACCCTGTGACGCGCTTGCCGGCGACAAGCGGTTTGCCGTCGGTACCATTGGTGTTCTTGAACACTGCCGGCGCATGGCAAACTGCGCCGACAGGCCGGTCAGAGTTGGTGAAGCTTTCGATCAGGCACTTGCTGTCAGTATCATTCGCCAGGTCCCAGAGCGGACCATGACCACCGGGATAAAAAATTGCGTCAAAGCCCTGGTCGCTGATGTCGGCGAGCACGTGCGTCTCAGCCAGCAACTTTTGCGCTGCCTCATCCTGCTTGAACCGCCGGGTGGCATCTGTTTGAGCATCGTCAGCATCGCTCTTGGGATCGAGCGGAGGCTGGCCGCCCTTGGGCGAGGCGAGGACGATTTCCGCGCCGGCGTCCTTGAGCACATAATAAGGCGCTGCAAACTCTTCGAGCCAGAAGCCGGTCTTTTCACCTGTGTCACCAAGTTCATCGTGGGATGTAAGAACCATCAGAATTTTCATGGGTGTGTTTCGAACTCACTGTTTGAGGACTAAAAAAAGCGTCCGGCGTCGCTAAACGCGCATCCGCGCCTGCACACACAACGCAGATGCCAGCCAACCGTTCCCGAGCGGTGGTCCGTTATTCTGCTAAATCTTGCGAAAAAGATGTATCTTTGACTATTTCTTCAGCCGGAATCCGGAGAAAGTGCCTGAGCCTATCGGTGGGGATTGTCATCAAGATAGAAGATGTAGTGGTGTGTGCAGTCTCAAGCAAATTCCTCTCTCTTTGAATTTCCCTGATATGCGGGAAAATACAGGGAAAATTGCAGGACACGGCCGATTAGACCAATTTACCATCAAGAAAACACAGTAAATACATCAGTTCAGGCGCGGATTTCCCTAAAATTTCGAACAGGGAAATATTTTTTAGCAACAGGGAAATGAGTACCAAGCACAGGGAACATTCCGAAGGCAGCAGGTATGTCGGCTATCGCAGGCGCAACAGACCTCTATGTCGAATCTCAGAATTTCTACCAGTAACTTTCAAGGCCTGGTACACATACGAAGAAGCACCGCCAGCCCCCCATACTCCCGCTTACCAGGGGTGCCCCTCCAGATTGGCTGATAAGTGCATAAGCCACCGAAGCTTGCTAATTATTGCGTAGTTGTGGAGGGCGCGGTAGTGGTCGTACCTTGGTCAGTCGTTGATGGCGCGGCAGTGGCAGGTTGCTCAGTAGTGGTGGCTGGAGTCATAGCCTCTTTCGGGGTCTGGTCTCCGAACCAGCCGCTGTTCCAACCGATTATGGCCAACACGATCACGACGGCGATGGCACCCAAGACCATGTTTCTGTTTTGCATGAGTTTGTCCATAGCATCCTCGCTTGCTTTGATTGCAGAGCTGATAGATTACATATGGTGGTCTAGCAATTCGCATTCAAGATAACCCGACACAGCGGCGAGGCTTAGGCACTGACAATTCAAAACACCAGGGAACATCCCCTGGGGGTCCTAATCTCTACAGGTCCTCAGTCGGTGAGCGGCGCCCAAACTCTGGAGAGCTAGTATCTCGTCTTTTTGATTAGATCCAAAGTGGCCGGAATATGGAAATCCAGGTCTTTCTGAAGCCCTGCGACTATGCGATCCTTTCATCATCATGCTTGTCGCAACACTAAATGTTCAAAATCTCCGACTCCAAAGTATTGACGGCCAAGATCGACTCCATGGTGCCTGGGACTCCGACATTCCTGAAGACAGGCGTTTGGACCCGATCGATCGCCGACTGACGGGCGAGCTTCTGAAGGAGGTGGACGCCGATGTTGTCGCCTTGCAAGAAGTCTTCGATCTCGACAGCCTCAATCACTTTCACCAGAAATTCTTCCTGCCGACGGGAGCAAGACCATATTCGCAACGTATTTGTTTACCCGGTAACGATGGCCGCGGCCTTGATATTGCACTGCTTTCCCGCCGACACGTTGATGCGGTCCAAAGTCACGCATCGCTTGCTTTGGCTGATGTGGACATCGAACCGCCTCCGGGCGTCGATCCTGCCCTTCCTGTTTTCCGACGTGACTGCCTGATGGTTACGATTGGACCGCTGACACTGTTCGTCTGCCACTTCAAATCTGCCTATCCGGACGCGGTCAAGGCCTGGACCACGCGCAGGCTGGAAGCGCTTGCAACCCGCCGTCTGATCGAGCGCCGTTTCCAGGATCCCGCACAAAGCCTGTGGCTCATCCTGGGCGATCTGAACGAACCCGATCATCCGGCCACGGGACATCAGCGCGCAATCCAACCACTTGAGACAGGCTTCGCAATCGATCTGATGCAGCGCATTCCGGAGAAGGAACGCTGGACCTATTATGACCCGCATTCGGGACTATACCACTGCCCGGACGCACTACTGGCATCACCCGCGCTCGCCGAGCGCTGGCCGAATGCTGAACCATTCGTGGTTCGTATGGGCCTGGGCAAGGAGACATCGCGCTTTCACGGCCCCCGACTTGGTGGTGTGGGTGCACACAGACCCCACGCTAGCGATCATGCCGCAGTGGCTGTCGATTTCAGGGGGCTGTGAAATACCGGCTTTGGGCTCGAACCGGAAGTTCGCCGCGTAATCAGCCAATGACCGTTTCTGGCAAAAAAAGCAGACATCCAACCATTATCGCCAGAACGACTGCTTTGTGCCAAATCAGACTTTCGCGATTCATACGCCCTGTCGAATTTGCCGCTGCTATTCGTACGCATCCCGCCCGCTGCTGTAGTAAGCCCCTGTATGCTCGTCTACTCTCGAACAACCCACACTGAACACGTTGCGTGACGGACAATCTGCCCAGCGTTCGGTCCCAGAAGGTAGTCCTTCAATTCAGGCTTATGCGCGCCCACAACTATAAGGTCGGCGTCAACATTGCGGGCGAAATGCAGAGCCTCCTTGTAAACGCTACCGAGGCTTACAGCCTGCTCAAGCTGAACGTCGTCTATGGCGTGCTCTTTAATGAGCGCGGCTAGCCGCTGCCTCGCATCGTCAAGAAGTTTGCGTTCGTAATCTGCTGGTATGAGTTGCGCCACCACTGTCATCTTAAACATACCATCGGGCACAATGGTCAGTACATGAAGCCGTGCGCCCGTGTGCCGCGCATGGTCGATCGCCGTGGTCAGCACCTTGTTCGATGAACCTTCGTCATCCAGGTCTACGAAAGCGACTATGTTTTGCATCATGTATCATTGCGTGTGTTGAGGAACCCAAGACCATGAAAAGAATGCCTGAGGCTATGCTAACCTGTCATTGATTTGCGTCAAAGCTCGTCTTCACAAGCCTCATCGTCCAATCGAGAAAAAGCAGCAGGTCTTAGACACAATCAAGTTGGCTTACCTGCAATGGAACCCGGCTATCCGGAAGACGCTAATATTGCACCAGTGAGATGATGTATCCATGGATTGCGCTTACGCGGATTTTGTATCTGCGGCCATTTTTTCGCGCGCGGAACCCGTAAACATATCCAATGCAGTCGTAGGCGCGGACACGACGATAGCCCCGCCGGATCAGCTTTTGCCGGGCGGCCTCGCAGCTCAATTTGCCATAGACCGGTGGCGCATAGTCCCAGTAGGGATAAGGCTCCAGATAGATGTTGGGAAGGCGGCGATGCCGACGGTGCCTGCGATCATGCCCCTTCCGCCGCCGGAACTTATGGTGGCCTGATCCGTCCTTTCGGCGTCCATAGTGCCTAATGCGCGGCGTGACCGGCTGCTCGAGCCGTCTTAGCTTGCGTTCGAGGCGACGCTCGCGCCGCTGTGCGCGGCGGAGCTTCTTGAACTGCTGCCTCTGTGACCGATCTGTTAAAATTGGTCGCTGCCGCTTTGTTAACGGTGGACCGGACTGTCGTTGTCGTCGCAGTTCCCGGTGACGGCGCCGTTCCCGGCGCTGAGTGCGCTGTTTCTTCCTTACTCCATAAACCTGTTTTCCGCCAAGTGAGCGTCGTTCGTGCCGCCTGACACGCAATTGTCCATTACCTTGTTGACGTCTCAACCGCCGTCTCTGGCGACGCTCCACCCTGCGCTGCTTCTTCCGAGCCTCACTCGTGGCAATGCGTTTGACTTCAGGTGTTTCAGCTTGTGCGAACTGAATGGTGTCCGAGGCGGCCAATACGCTTCCTGCAACGGAGACACCACAACCACCAGCTATCAGAACAAGCCCAATGGTAAAAAGACTGAAGGCTATATTTAGCCACTTGGCCTTGCAGATTCTCATGCAAAAACGCTAGTGCCTTCGGAGTTCCATTACCTTGATTAAAGTCAATTAAAGTCCCCGCCCCCACGAAGAATCGACAACTCGCTGGTCACAAAACCCCTTACAATAGCAAAGGCCCCATGGCTCAAATGAGCCACAGGGCCACAAGACGTAGTCGTCTTGTCCCGCATCACGCCCGTGCCCATTTGGACAACAGGACCGCCAGTACATCCGTGGTCGGCCACAGGGCAGCGATGCTGAGTTTAGTGATTAGAGAGTGGCCTCAGGCGCCATGAGCCAGTTAGGTGGCAAGCTCCAGATTGTCAGCAGCCAGCTTGCCGCTCTTGCGGTCAGTCACTAACTCAAATCTGACTTTCTGGCCTTCAGACAGTGCGCCCAAACCGGCACGCTCAACGGCCGAGATATGCACGAATGCATCCTTGGAACCATCCTCTGGTTCAATAAAGCCAAAACCCTTGGTTAGATTGAAGAACTTCACGGTACCTGTAGTCATGATTATTCCCTTTCAAAGGAGTGACCCGCTCAATCACACCTTGTGACGGCTGGGCAATACATTGCTCACATTGTTAGGGGGTAACTAGACTAAACGGCGTACCGGATATCAGGACAACACCAAACTTCTGTTGTGCATACTCACCACATATGGGGGCTACGGCTGAAATATCAATGACCGGTGAATTTGAATCATGACACAAGTCCACGGTACACACAGCAAGCATCATCTTGGGGATAGAGCCAACAATGCGAGACATCAGAGTCAAGCGACCGATCATCATTGCCGATGCACTGCCACAACGCGACAAGGCGCCGAAGATTATCAACGGCACTTGATACTACGCTCACGCGCGCCCTTAATGGGGGAAATCCCGGGCGCACTGAACCGTGCAGGCAAGGCTTGACATGGATCATGGTGCTGAACAGACGCGCCAGAGTACAAAGCAACGTAACAGGACCTATCGGCTGCGCCTGGCTGTTTCGGCAAATTTCACACGTTTCTTTTGACGCGGAACAACCTTGAAATCTGGTGATCCGGCGCAGTCTATCTGGGCCACAGATGGTTCAGGTTGCGCAATAAAGATAAGGTAATCGCCAGAGCGGAGGGTGCAATGCTATCGCGCACAATACTTGTGACCGGGGCGCTCGGGCAGATCGGTTCGGAACTCGTCCCCGCTTTGCAACACCACCACACGAACACAACCATCATTCGATCCGACATCAAGTCCGTACCCGCACGCGCCAATATCGAGGGACCGTTTGAACATGTTGACTGCACCGACCTGAAACATCTGATTGAAGTTGTTCGCCGCAACAAGGTCGACTGCATCT
>JABDRA010000623.1 GCA_013041995.1 Anderseniella sp.
CCCTCAGAGAACCCGCAGAAGCCGTCAACCTGAACCTCGAGACTGAATTCGATCTGGTCATTATCAGCCTTGACCTGCTTGACCACGATGGTCTTCGGTTATGTTCACAGCTTCGGTCATTCGAAAAAACCCGCCAACTTCCGCTGCTGATCGTTGTAGACCCTGAAGACAGTGCACGCTTGATGCGTGCACTCGACATGGGGGTCAATGACTATCTGCACAGGCCGGTTGACCGAATGGAATTGCGGGCTCGCGTCAATACCCAGATCAAGCGCAAGCGGTATACGGACCGGTTGCGCACCAATGTGGCCAGGTCCATGGAAATGGCCGTTACCGATCCACTTACCGGACTGTATAATCGGCGTCATATGGACAACCAATTGCAGATACAACTGGTCAATTCCGACACTCGCGGAAGCCCGCTGAGCATTCTGACGCTGGACGTGGATTTCTTCAAACCAATCAACGACACCCATGGTCATGAAGTCGGCGACAGGGTTCTCAAGGAACTGGCCAGGCGGCTAAAGGAACAGGTCCGCACGATTGATCTGTGCTGTCGTATCGGTGGAGAAGAGTTTCTCATTGTACTTCCCGGAACCGAACTACAGGTCGGCTTTACGGTCGCAGAACGCCTGCGCCGGATCATTGCAGCGGTACCATTCGATGTGGGCGCCAGTTCGGGACCATTGGCAATAACTGTGTCCATCGGCGTTGCCGGATACGAGTCTTCGGCTGACACCCCGCAGGTTTTGTTGAAACGCGCTGATGATGCCCTGTACAAGGCTAAAAGGTCAGGGCGAAATCGCGTTGTTTCAGACGCAGCCTGAGTAAGAGGCCTGCCCAGTTGAGGCGGGTTACACAGCTAATTTCAGTTTAGCCGTTTACCATAACAATATACGATAAAAAGAGAATTCGGCCTGCTTCGACCAGCCGGACATTGGAATTTTCCAAGAAATCCGGTAATTTGATGTCTGTGTTCAGGGGCATGTGGGTGAACTCAATGGTTCATTGAAAAGCCCAACCTAACCTTGAACCGGATTTTATTGCTGAATGCCGGACAGGGCAGGGCAAGCCGGTAAGGCCGCTTTCGCCAAAGCCCCGAAGCCATAGCAGCAATCAGTTTGCCCCGAGGCTCTTCAGGTCCGCCGCATCTCCTGAAAACCACGGGGTCTGACCGGTCCGGCCTTGTGAGAGAGGCCTCCTCGAACTCGTTACCGGGCCGGTCACCCTTTTCTATCCAGGCAAGTAAAAAAAGCGCCACCCGATCTGGGCAGCGCTTTATAGTATGAAATCCCTTGTTGCGGACCAATCTGGCCACTTGCGGATTACTTGATCTTGGCTTCCTTGAATTCCACGTGCTTCTTCGCAACAGGATCATATTTGCGGAAGGACAGCTTCTCTGTCTGGGTACGTGAATTTTTCTTGGCTGTATAAAAGAAGCCAGTGTCTGCCGTTGAAAGCAGTTTGATCTTTATGGTGGTAGCCTTGGCCATTGCCGGACCTTTCCTGTAGCGCCCACGTCTGACCGGCAGGCGTGACGCATGTGCGTTGCGTCAGATGATGAAACTCTTGGAGCGCGGTATCGCCCAAGCGATGTGCATTGTCAAGACAACAAGATGCCGCTCACAAGGTCTCGTATTTCCAGTTCTTGCCGCGCTTGTACTGATAAATCACCGAGCGCTGCATTCCAAATGGATCGGCATTTTCCAAAGCAGATTTGAGACGGCCCAGAATCTGGCCGGTTATCCAGGGCAGATCGAGCTGTAGCGCATCGTCAATGCTGACCCAGTGCGGCGTCAGGAGCTCATCTGTTTCAGGCGCAATGGGTGCGTCCATATTGGCCAGGGTGGTTGCGTCGGCCATGAAAAACCGGGTGTCAAAGCGCCGTGGACGGCCGGGCGGTGTTATCGCTCTGGCCAGCATTCGTAACCCGCGAAGATCCGGAACGTGCCCCGTGGCATAGAATTGCTGCCATGCCGGGTTGCGGGTTCGCGGGGCCCGGCCGGGTTGTCCGATGATCAGTCCCACTTCTTCGAACGTCTCACGCACCGCCGCTAGCGCTATACCTGTTGCCCGGGCGCTCGAGGGTTTGCCTTTCATGGCGCTTATGAGCTTTGAGGACACGTCCGTGGGAAGCGGGTGTGGCGCGGTGATGCGGCAGTCTCCGGCATCCACACGCCCACCCGGAAACACGAATTTGCCGGGCATGAACTTGTGCGCTTCGTGACGCTTGCCCATCAACACGCGCGGTGCACCGGTATCGCGTCTGACCAGAATCAGGGTGGCGGCGTCGCGGGGGCGGATAGTGCTTGGATGTGGCCTGTCGACTATATCTTGCATGGCACTAGATTATGCGCCTGCCGCAAACTTCACAAGCTGTTGCTGGACAGGTGAAGTGTGAAAATTCCAGTCGCAAGTCAGTCAAATCTGGGAGTGTCCTGCTCGAGAGCCCCGGGATCGACCAATGATGAGTCTTCGTCCGACAGGCCAAAGCCATGCATGCCGATTGCCCATTGCAGGCCGACAATGGCGCCTTTGACCATGGGCAGCAACCAAAGCGTCAGCAGGATCGACAATGGCAACCAGAGAGCTGCATGCACACTCAGATCGGGCCTCCACACACGTTCAACCCAGAACACCAACGGCACGAGGAGATGGCCGACAATGAACATTGTGAAATAGGGTGGTGCATCATCGGCGCGATGATGATGAAGTGCCTGGCCACATGTGCCACATTCCTGCGACACTTTCAGATAGCTTGAAAACAGTTTTCCCCTGTTGCAGCGCGGACACCTTGACCTGAAACCCTTCCACATTGCCGGCCACACCGATCTGCCGGTTCCTGCTGATGCAGGATCAATTGGTGTTGTCAGAGTTTTTTGGTTCAGGTCGTAAGCCATCGGGACAGCATTCACTTCGGCAGGAGTTTCTTTGAAACAATATTCATTCGGTTTCGGTGCGTCGCACAGCCCGCCTTCCGCCGCGCGTCAGGATGCCACATTCCTGACCAGGAGCATGGTCTCCCGGCCTGTATCAACTCACCGTTTGGCGGCTGGTCTGCGCCGCTTTGACCCGGGCTTCTTGATTTTGGTGCCGGGACGTCCCCGTTTATGTGACTGTTGTCTTCTGCCGGCTGGCTTGCCGGCAGAGCCTTTCGACAACATCTCAAACCGAAGGCCGCCTGCCAGCGGTGTCACTTCCAGCAAGCGCACGTCCACCAAATCGCCCATGCGGAAGGTTTCACCGGTGCATTCACCCACCATGGCCATAGCTTTCTCATCATGCACAAAGTAGTCCTGTCCCAACGTGGAAGCCGGGATGAAACCGTCTGCTCCGCTGTCAGTGAGGGTGACAAACAATCCAGCCTTGACCATGCCGCCAATGCGGGCCTTGAAATCGGCTCCTATGTTTCCGGACAGGTAATGGGCAATCAGCCGGTCGGTTGTCTCGCGTTCGGCCAGCATGGCGCGGCGCTCCGTCATACACAAAATGCCTGCCAGTTCTTCCAGCGATGCAATATCTTCTTCGCTCAACCCGTCATCGCCAAGTTTCAATGCGCTGATCAGCGCGCGATGGACGATCAGGTCGGCATAACGCCGGATGGGGGAGGTGAAGTGGGCATAGCGGCGCAGGTTCAGGCCAAAATGCCCGAGATTGTCAGGCGTATATACGGCCTGGGCCTGTGATCTCAGCACGGTTTGAGACACCAGGTGCTCGTTCGGCCCGCCCCGTGCGGTCTCCAGTATCCAGTTAAAATGCTGGGGCTTCATCACGACGCCTTTCGGGGCGGACTGGCCCAGCGTCGCCAGAAACTTTGCCAGCGCATCAATCTTTTCAGGCGCCGGTGCTTCATGCACCCTGAACACAAGCGGCGTCCGGCTCTTTTCCAGCACTTCCGCCGCAGACACATTGGCCTGGATCATGAATTCTTCGATGAGCTTGTGCGCGTCGAGGCTTTCCGGCGTGGTGACACGCTCTATGCGGCCTTCAGCGTCCAGCACCAGCTTGCGCTCCGGCAAGTCCAGTTCAAGCGGCTGGCGCTTGTCGCGGGCCTTCTTCAGTGCCTCGTAGGCTTGCCATAGTGGCTTCAGAACCGGTTTGAGCAACGGACCCGTCACATCGTCGCTGCGACCGTCTATGGCCGCCTGGGCCTGCGCATAGGACAGCTTTGCGGCCGACTTCATCCAGATGCGATCAAAGCTGTGTTTCAGCTTGCGCCCGGCCTTGTCGAACGTCATGAAGCAGGCAAAAGCGGGACGGTTCTCCAGACCACGCAATGAACACAGATCCGTCGACAGCCGTTCCGGCAACATCGGAACCACGCGATCAGGAAAATAGACCGAGTTCCCGCGAACTCTGGCTTCCTTGTCGATGACACTGCCGGCGCGCACGTAAGCCGCAACGTCGGCAATTGCAACGATTACCTTGAAACCACCCTCGTTGGCAGGATCATCGTCCGGCGCTGCCCATACCGCGTCATCGTGATCGCGGGCATCGGGCGGATCGATGGTAACAAGGGGAACGTGCCGCAGGTCCGTGCGGCCTTTGGGTGGCTTGAGTTCCTTCAGCGCTTCCGCAGCGGCTGTCACGTCTTTCGGAAACTGATCCGGAATGCCGTGCTGGTGAATGGCGACCAGGGAAATGTTGCGCTGATCGGCTGCAT
>JABDRA010000625.1 GCA_013041995.1 Anderseniella sp.
AAGAGAATCAGAACTCAAGTGATTTGGGAATCTTGAATCACAAAAACCGCAACACGCTTTAGATCAGTTTGCCGCTAAGCTTGTCCAGCATGGCAAGGCACTGGTCCAGTTGGTCCAGTTCGACAAACTCATCGGGCTTGTGGGCCTGTTCGATTGAGCCGGGCCCGCACACCACTGCCGGGATACCGATCTGCTGGAACAGGCCGGCTTCGGTACCGAAGCACACGAAATCCGTGGTGTTTGCACCGGTGAGCTCATAAACCAGCTTCACAGCTTCGCTGTCCGGCATGGCTTCCAGGCCTGCAATTTCGCCAACGGTGTGGGTCACAATGTCTGCGTCGGGATGCACGGCCTGCATGGCGGGCAGCAGATCGTTTTCGACGTGCTTGCCCATGCGGGCCTTGATGAAATCGGCGTCACTGTTTTGAACCGGCCGCATCTCCCAGTCTACTGTGCATTTGTCGGCAATGACATTGTGGGCAATGCCGCCTGCCACACGGCCCACCTGCAGCGTGGTGTGAGGGGGGTCGAACGGTGAACCAGGCGGGCACCTTGCAACGAGTTCCGGTCGTAATGACAAAAGGTGGCTGACATAACGCACTGCGTATTCAACGGCACTGACCCCAGCATCGGGTACCGAGCCATGACCGGCAAGACCTGAAAACTCGACGGTGTATTCATAACACCCCTTGTGGCCCTCGATAATGCGCATCAGGGTTGGCTCGCCAATTATGCAGGCTGCTGGTTTCATGCCGATGTCGCGCAGTTCCTCAACCAGGGTCTGCGCACCCAGGCAACCCGTTTCTTCATCGTGGGTGAACGCAAAATGCACTGGCCTGACGAGGGGGAGGGCGGCATAGTGTTCGGCCATGGCCAGGCTGGCTGCAATAAAGCCTTTCATGTCGCAGGCACCCCGGCCAAACAACCTGCCTTCGGTCTCACGCATGCAAAATGGATCCGAGGTCCAGTCCTGGCCTGCAACCGGTACCACATCGGAATGGCCGGACAGAACGATGCCGCCATCTGTTTCAGGACCGAGTGTTGCAAACAGGTTTGCCTTGTGGCCCGTATCATCCGGTGACACGCGAACCGTTGCTCCCAGTGCTTCGAGTTTTTGCGCGGCAAAATCGATAAGTTCGAGATTGCTGTCTGAAGAAATCGTAGGGAAGGCGATGAGCTTTCCCAGTAGCTCGACAGTGTTGTGAAGCTGTTGATGGGCCATGCCGCCTGCTCAAATTCGTGTTGTTTGCTATGCCCGATCATGACAGCATGTTGGTCTGGATTGTCAAACAGCGAATCTCGGGAGAGCAATCATGGGCAATGTCGATATGACCTACCTGTTTACATCGGCAGACGGACGTATCAGCAGACAGCAATGGTGGATCGGGATTGGAGTTCTGGCCGTCATTTGGCTGTTGAGTGCGTTTTTGCTTGGCCGGGACGGCTTGATACCGTTCATCATCGGCATACTCATCTGGCTCGCGGGCATCATGCTGCACATCAAGCGTTGCCATGACCGGGGCAAGTCGGGCTGGTGGTGCCTGCTCCTGCTCATTCCATTCGTGGGTTTTATATGGGCGATTATTGACCTTGGCGTTCTGCCCGGGACCATCGGGTCCAATGAGTTCGGTCCTGATCCGTTGGATACAGCGTAATCATTTTGAAGTTGTTGATTGCCGTGTCCGGCATTCTGCTGTGTTGAGTTTAGACGGCGACGCACTTGACTTCTGGGTGCATTTGGGTTTTTAATTAAACGTACGTTCATTTAATTAACAGGTCTGCTTTGGCACGTACCACTGGCAGTGTCGGTATTGAGACGGCAGAGCGCATTCGCGCTGCAGCCGAGCAGTTGTTTGCAGCGCGCGGCTTTGCGGCAGTATCGATGCGCGAAATTGCCGGAGCAGTCGGGGTGCAGGCAGCAGCGCTTTACAATCATTTCTCCAACAAGCAGGCCCTGCTGGAAGATTTGCTGATTTCCCACATGGAAAGTCTGATTGCCGCGTGGAAGGCCGAGGCAAATGCGGCCGAAACGGCAGGCAAGGCACTGGAACGGTTTGCCCGGTTTCACATTCGCTATCACATTGACCGCTCGGACGCTGTGTTCATCTCCTACATGGAACTTCGCAATCTCGAGCCGGACAATTTCCGCCGCGTCGAAGATTTGAGAAAAACCTATGAAGCGTTTGTCATCAGTATTCTTGAAGATGGGCATGCCAGCGGTGAATTCGACCTGGCCGATACGCGCATCACCGCCATGGCCATCATTGCCATGCTGACCGGGGTCAACACCTGGTACAGGTCGCGCGGGCGGCTGTCACTGTCTGAGATTGAAGACATTTACACGAAAATGGTGTTGCGCAGCGCCGGTGCGCAACAGAAG
>JABDRA010000628.1 GCA_013041995.1 Anderseniella sp.
CTTCTGTGTCAGCGCCCAGGTCGCCGAGAAAATGATACAGGTTCCAGGTAAAGCTGTCGTAATTGTCGATGAGCAGGATCATGACGCTCTATTGTCCCCTCGATGCGCGACCGGCAAAGCGGACCGCTTCTTCAGCCGCCCGGAAAAGCGCCTTGGCCTTGTTGATGCATTCGTCCTGTTCGTCCTGCGGCACACTGTCGGCCACGACACCGGCGCCAGCCTGCACAAACATCTTGCCGTCCTTGACGATGGCCGTGCGCAGGACAATGCAGGTGTCCATCTCGCCGGTGGCGGAAAAATACCCGACGCAGCCGGCATAGATGCCGCGCTTGGTGCTTTCCATCTCGTCGATGATTTCCATGGCGCGGACTTTCGGCGCGCCTGACACGGTGCCGGCCGGGAAGCCGGCGCTCAGCGCGTCGATGGCGTCATACTTGTCGTCCAGCTCGCCTTCCACATTGGAGGAGATGTGCATGACCTGGCTGTAATATTCCATGATGAACTGGTCGGTGACCTTGACCGAACCGATCTTCGCCACCCGGCCCACGTCATTGCGGCCCAGATCGAGCAGCATCAAGTGTTCTGCCAGTTCTTTCGGGTCGGCCAGAAGTTCCTCGGCCAGAGCGCGGTCCTCGGCAGGTGTCGCGCCGCGCGGCCTGGTGCCGGCCAGCGGGCGGATTTCCACCTTGCCGTCACGCACCCTGACCAGGATTTCCGGGCTGGAACCGGTGACCGCAAAACGGTCAAACTCCAGATGGTACAGGAACGGCGACGGATTGACCCTGCGCAGGGCCCGGTACAGCGAGAACGCCGGCAGGGTGAACTCGGTCTCAAACCGCTGCGACAGCACCACCTGGAAGACATCGCCGGCAGAGACATACTCTTTGGCCTTCAGCACCATCTCCATGTAATCGGCCGGATCGGTGTTGGACGTCGGTGCGCTGATCGGGGCGGCATCCGGGTCGTCATAGGCCTGCAGTTCCAGTGGCCGGTCAAAGGCATCGACCACCGCGTCGAGCCGGTCGCAGGCCCGGGCATAAGCCGCCTTTGCCGACACATCAGTGTCCGGGAACACAGGGGTGATGACGGTTACCTCGTCCTTCACCGCATCGAAGATGGCCATGATGGTCGGGCGGATCATGATGCCGTCCGGTACGCCGAGCACGTCTTCATTGGGTTCGGGCAGTTTTTCCATCTGCCGCACCATGTCATAGCCCATGTAGCCGAACAGCCCGGCCGCCATCGGTGGCAGGTCGTCGGGCACGTCGAAATGGTTGGCCGCCAGCAGGTTGCGCAGCGATTGCAGCGGCGCTGCATCATCGGCAACGAACGGGCCGTCCGGGTCGATCAGCGCGCGGGTATTGATCTCAGCTGTGTCGCCTGTCACCCGCCAGATCAGGTCAGGTTTCATGCCAATCATCGAATAGCGGCCACGCACAGCGCCGCCTTCCACCGATTCCAGCAGGAACCGGTACGGTGCATTTCGCGTGAGCTTCATGAACGCGGAAACCGGCGTTTCCAGGTCCGCCACCAGCCGCGTATAGACGACCTGCGCCTTGCCGGCGAGATAACAGGCATTGAAGCTGTCGCTGTCTGGAGCGATCTGCATCGGGTGAACTTTCCAAAAGAGGCGTTAGCGAACTGGGTTTAGAGCAGGTTTGCAGGGGTATGTGAAGCCGTTTTGGATCAGGGTGGAGTGATTTTTGGTGGAGGTGGGTGCAAAACGTAAACCGAACTGAGGCAACACAATGCGATGGATCCGGTTCACTCTTGTGTTGATTGCGAGGGCGAACCGAAGCATTGGGATGCGGACGGCAGCGGGGAAGCTGCGCGCGTCTCTCGCCCCGGCTCATATGTGCATCAGCCTGCCGGGCAGCTCAATACAGCCAATTGCGCAGCAGGGCAACGCACCGCTTAAGTTATGTTCGATGGGCCGATCGAGACAGGTTTCCCCGACGACCAATGATCGGAGAGTGAACTGTTGGCGCCATTTTCAGCGTGGATGAAGGTGAGCCTGGTCATGTTGATGTGGTCGGCGAGGTACCTGTCGTTGACAAAAAGGTTTACAAAATCCCGGTTCGACGTTGCTGGCACAATTGTTGCTTGTCCTGAACCCACAGGATGAAATTTATCAGCTTGTATCAAAGCGTAACGGATATACGGCGATGTCGAAACAGGAACTCATACAAGCAAGGATCCACACTAGACCTGTCGGCCAGGCACAACTGTATGTGTGCGAAACGGGCAGGCTGTTCAATGGCCATCGCAGTGGCTGATATTGACCTGAATGTTACGTACGCCCGTCCGGGTGACGTCATACGCTGGTTGGGGGCCGATGCCCTTGACGAGGCGGAGCAAGCACGCGCCAGGTGCATATCGAACACGGTACGCCACCAACACTTCATTGCCGGTCGAACCTTGTTGCGTCACTCTCTTTCCGCCGCAGTCCGAAACGCAGTTGAACCTGCTGCCTGGCGGTTTGCAAGAAGCACATACGGCAAGTCGTCGGT
>JABDRA010000012.1 GCA_013041995.1 Anderseniella sp.
ATCAAAGGAAGTAATTATTGACCCATTTGACCGGTTTTTCGGTGGGCCAAGTCCGTTCATCCGGTGCGTTGTGGCGCCTGCCAGAGTGAACGGGTTTGACTCCATCAAATGGGTCAATAATTACTTCGTTTGGTATAAAAGGGTCGATGAGGTGAGCGAGCAGCAACCGGAAATAGGCGGGAACTGCGGTGTGAGTGCCAACCGGCAGATTGACGGGCTGGAGCGCGATGTGCGCCGGGCGCGGCTGGCTCAGGCTGCGCACTTTGATGCACTTGTCGACATTAAGGACGCCCAGACATTGCGCCTTGCCGCTCTGCATGAAAGCCTGAAGAAACAAACTTCAAAAGAACCTCGCCTGGCAGGCCTGCTGCCCCTGCAGATGGTGGACGGATTTCCGCCCCGGCTGTGGATCGATAATATCTCGTTTGTCGTCATGGAACCGGATCCGCGGACATTCCGACTGATGCGTCAGGAACAGGCCGGGCATGAAACCGTACTTGAAACTCGCGACATGAAGGAAATGATCGCCAAGATCCGTGAACACGCCTCGCATTCGCTTATCGAGGCGCAACGCGGAGAGCGCAGCTTTGAAGCAGGCAATGGACGTATCAGCTCGCAATTGATGATGGCGTGGTTGACCGGTTTCACCTTTGGCGTCCTGGCCTTGTTGATCGTGGGTGTCATGACCGGGCGAATCGTTTTTTAGCCATGACCACCTGAACATCGAATACCAGGTGCTGCAACATTGTTGCGGGTTAACCTTGAAGAAGACTATGCCGTATCATGATATTACAATATTTCTGGCTTAAATCAGCCGGTTTTTGCACGTTTCGACCCGTATTGGCACAAATCCGCAGCACTGCCGGACCGGGGCGTTACATTCTGAAATATCAAGTGATTTCAGTGTCACGTGCCGCATCTGATAAAACTTTAATCAATTGGTGGTGATGGCGATGTGCGTCGCATGGCAACGGTAGGGAGTTGTCATCGGTTCGCCGGAAAAAAGGGGTTCGATTGGTGCGTGTAGACACGACAACCGAAATTGGTACGGGAGCCGGAGCGGAAATCCGCCCGTTTACTCCCGCAGGAACGCCGACAATCAATACCGATCTGGTACAGCGCCTCGGTGGGTTTACCACCTTGTGCGAGGGGCTTGATTATGCCGCCCAGGGTCAGACGGGGATGAATTTTTATGGCCCTCGCGGCCAGCTTGACGAGAGTGTAACCTATCATCAGTTGAGAAAACGGGCGATTGCCGCGGCACACCAGCTTGTCAATTCCGGTATCAAACCGGGCGAACGCGTGGGCGTGGTGGCTGAGACCGGTGCTGATTTCATGGTGGTGTTCTTCGGCTGCCAGTATGCGGGCATGGTGCCGTGCCCATTGCCTTACTCCATGTACATTGGTGGTCGCGAGAGTTATGTGACACGCATTGCCGGCATGCTTGAAAGCGCTCATGCAACGGCCGTGGTTACAACTGCCGACCTTGATGAGCTGGTGCGCGATGCGGCCGGCCGTGCCGGCGTAAGGCGGGTGTTGAGCCAAGAGCAACTGGCAGGCTTTTCATCTGAAGGTCCTGCGCTGCAGCCGTTTGGCCCTGAAGATATTTCCTATATTCAGTATTCCTCCGGATCCACGTCCAATCCGAAGGGTGTGTTGATTTCCCAGAAAGCCGCGTGTGCGAACACCATGGCCATTTTGCGCCACGGATTGAAAATTCGCCCGACTGACCGGGCTTTCTCCTGGCTTCCCCTGTATCATGACATGGGGCTGGTCGGGTTCTGCCTGTCACCAATGATGGGGCAGGTGTCGGTCGACTATCTTGCGACACCGGCGTTTGCACGCCGCCCGGCGCTTTGGCTCAAGCTGATGTCCCAGAACCAGTGCACAGTCGCGTATGGCCCGTCATTCGGTTATGATCTTGCGGCGCGGCGCGCAAACGGCAGCCTGGCGGATCTCAAGCTGGATCAATGGCGTGTAGCCGGTATTGGTGGCGACATGGTGCGTGCTGACGTGCTGAAACTGTTTTCGGAAACCCTTGGCGTTGCCGGGTTCAAGTCAAAGGCGTTTCTGCCCAGCTATGGCATGGCGGAATCCACGCTTGGCGTCTGCTTTGTGGATGCAGATGAAGAGATCCGGGTCGACGTGATCGACCGTGCAGCAATGAAAGAGTACGGTGTTGCGGAGGTCTCAACTGAAACCGATCCCGATCTGGTTCGCAGTTTCGTTGTCTGCGGACGCCCGCTGCCCGCGCACAAGATGAGGATCGTAAACATAGCCGGCAAAGAACTGGGTGATCGCGAAATCGGGTGTATCGAGATTGCCGGCCCCAGCCTGATGAGTGGTTATTTCCGCAATGACGATGCCACGTCCGCCATTATGCGGGACGATGGTTTCATGGACACCGGTGATATGGGGTACTGGCTGGATGGCGAAATTGTTATCACGGGCCGGGCCAAGGACATAATCCTGCACAACGGCCGCAATATCTGGCCGCAGGACATTGAATGGTCTGTCGAGAAGCTGGACGCGGTTCGCGACGGCGATGTGGCTGCATTTGCTGTCGAAGGCTCGCTGGGCGAAGACTGCGTGTGCGTGCTGGTGCAGTGCCGCTTGCGCCGGGACGATGAAATCGAAGCAGTTCGCAAAGCCGTCCGAGCTCAGATTTCCCGGACAATCGGTATCGACGCACAGGTGGTTATGGTGCCGCCTAAATCGTTGCCGTTCACATCGTCGGGGAAACTGTCACGCTCTGGCGCGAAAACCATGTTCGGCAATGGTGATATTGTTGAAATCGTGGATGATTTCTGCTCTATCGATAATGCCATGTCCGTGGCGGCCGAATAGGTTCGAGCTCGTCTGCGCCGGCCCAGCAGAGCTTTGCTGAATAATCTGTCGTTAAGTGATTGAAGCCATGCCTTCACAACAAGCGCATCCTGCGCCACTTCGGATTGCGATCACCGGAGTTACCGGATTTGTGGGCTCACACCTGGTGCGCCGGCTTGCTGCCCGCGATCACAAAGTCGCGGCGCTGGTTCGCGACAGAACCCGATTGAGTGAAAAATTTCCAGCCTCCGCTGTCGTTGTTGAAGGCGCACTGGACGACAAACCGGCTCTGGACAGGCTGGTCGGTGAGGCAGAAGTGGTTGTGCATGTGGCAGGTGCCATAAAGGCGGTTGATGCAGCACAATTCATGCAGGTCAATGCACAAGGCACCCGTGCGGTTGTTGAGGCGGCCAGGCGCGCTGGAGTAACAAGGTTTGTGCACGTCTCGTCGCTGGCAGCGAGAGAGCCGGCACTGTCTGCATATTGTGCATCAAAGGCGGAAGCCGAAACCATCGTTGCAGGCATGGCCGGGGACATGGAGTGGGTATGCATACGCCCGCCGGCAGTTTACGGACCCGGTGATCGCGCAACGCTGCCGCTGGTGCAACAACTGTCCAGGCGGCATGCGATTTTGACCGGTTCGCGCGATCAGCGGATTTCACTGCTGCATGTTGATGATCTGGCGCGCGGGCTGGTTGCGGCCGCGGAAGGGTTTGTGGAGGCGGGCAGGGTTTACGAGGCAGATGACGCAACTCCAGAAGGATACAACTGGCGCGACGTGGCGCGGGCTGCCGGGCATACGCTCGGTTTCACACCCCAGGTTCACCTGTTGCCCCGTCTGGTCGTGCAGATGGCGGGAATTGCTGGTGGTATGGCAGCCAGAATAACCGGTAAGGCCCAGATTCTGACGGCCGGAAAGGCGCGTGAACTGTATCACCGTGACTGGGTGATAAACGGGGTTCGTCTGGACGCAACGGGCCACTGGAAGCCCCGAATGAAGTTTGATGAGGGGTTTGCCGACACCCTTCGCTGGTACCAGGCGCACGGATGGTTGCCTGACAGATGAGACACGCCTACAAAGCGGCACATTGTTGATGGAGATAACAGGGTATGACGGACGACGAGCAGAAAATTTTCGACAAGCTGAGCGAGCTTTTGCAGCCGTTCAACGAAAAGCAGGTCGAATTGAAACCGCAGACCGAGATTGCGGTGGATCTGGCAATCGATTCGGTTTCCGTGATGGATTTCGTGATGGAAGTGGAAGATCATTTTGATATGGATATTCCGCTGAATGTGTTGTCGGACACCCACACCATGAAAGACATGATTTCGGTTGTTCAGGCCCGCAAGAAAACATAACTCCTTTGGTATAAGGCAACACAATGGTTGATTTGCTCGACAAGAACAAAGCACTTATGGAGCGGATGCAGCGGGTGGCGGAAGCAGGCTCGCGGGTCGGTCCGGTAAACGAGAAGCTGTTGTCGCCGACACGTGCGATGATTGACGGGCGCGATACCATTCTGGCTGGCACCAACAATTATATGGGCGTGACGTTCGAGGCGTCGTGCATCGAGGCCGGGCAGCAGGCTCTGGCCGAACATGGAACCGGCACTACCGGCTCGCGGATTGCAAATGGCAGCTATGCCATCCATGAGGAACTTGAACGGGAACTGGCCGGGTTTCTGGGCATGAAGCACTGCATAGTGTTCTCAACCGGCTATCAGGCCAACCTTGGCATGATGGCAGGTCTTGCCGGACCCAAGGACACCATCTTCCTGGATGCTGACAGTCACTCCTCGATTTACGATGGATGCACGCTGTCCGGCGCGCAACTCGTGCGGTTCCGGCACAATGATGCTACTGACCTCGACAAACGCCTGACGCGCATGGGTGATACCGGCGGCGGGCATCTGGTGGTCCTGGAAGGTATTTATTCCATGTTGGGTGACCGGGCGCCGCTGGCTGACTTTGTTGAGGTCAAGAAAAAGCACGGCTTCCAGCTGCTGGTCGACGAAGCTCATTCATTCGGCGTTCTCGGGCCCAATGGCTGTGGCCTGGCGGACGAAGCCGGACTGATGCATGAGGCTGACTTTGTCGTTGGCACTTTTTCCAAGTCGATTGGCGCAATTGGCGGGTTTGGCGCCTCAAATCATCCGCTGTTCGAAACGGTTCGCTATTCTTCCAAGCCGTATATGTTCACCGCTTCTCCGTCGCCTGCATCCGTTGCCACCGCTATAGCAGCGGTGAAGGTGCTGGCGCGCGAACCGGAAAGACGTGATCGACTGCAGTCGAACTCAGCTCGTTTGTTCCACGGACTTCGTGGCCTCGGGCTTGAACTTGGATGCGATGAAGTAAGCCCGGTGATTGCGGTCAAGTGCGCGGATGAACCCTCAAC
>JABDRA010000634.1 GCA_013041995.1 Anderseniella sp.
TCATCAGACCATGCCGTGTAGTTGCCAAGATGCGGATCACCGTGGATAACACCGTGGCTGGTGAACGGCCGCCACCATGCATCAAACATGTTGCGGCACAACATATTGCGCACGTCCTGCGTGTCGTCCTTGAACTCCAGCAGTTTGCGGCCTTCCAGCCACTGCATGGTGATCAGGCGGCCGGTAGACAGATCCTCCTGCAAGTCAGGGATGTGAATGTCAGGCCGGTCTGCCAGCACCGCCTTGTACAACCGCATGTGACCTGCTTCACGAACATAATCAAGTTCCTCACGCAGCCGGGCGCCGATCTCACCGGCAATCTCGGTCGTGTCGATGGCCTTGCTGATCTGCCGGTGCAGCGCAAACAACACTTTAAGCTGTGACAGATCGGCTTCAACAGCCGACGCCATATCAGGATACTGCAGCTTGCAGGCCAGCGCCTCGCCGCTGAGCGATGTGGCCCGGTGCACCTGGCCAAGCGAGGCGGCCGCAGTCGCTTCACGATCAAAAGAAGCAAACTTGTCCTGCCAGTCTGCGCCCAGTTCCGCCGCCATGCGGCGGCGCACGAACGGCCATCCCATGGCCGGTGCCTCGTTCTGCAATTGCGCCAGTTCTTCTGCAAACTCCGCAGGCAGTGCATCGGGAATGGTTGCCAGCAGCTGCGCAACCTTCATGAGCGGGCCTTTCAGGGACCCCAGCGCCTGTCTGAACAGTTTCGCTTCCGCCAAATGGTCCTTGTCGGACGAAAACGCCCGGCTCGCCGCAACGCGCGCTGCCGCAGAACCGACGCCGGTTCCAACCTTCGCGTAACGCGACAATCGGCCGGTCAGTGAATTCGCCTCGGCATCCTTGTCATCGGTGCTGTCGTTCACTGTTCGCCCTGTCCCGCCAGCGAAGACAGTTCTGCGAGAACCAGGTCGCGGTGATCGGAAATTCCCTTGTAGTCAAGTTCCGCCGCGTCGAGGGTTTCAATGTGGTCTTTAAGCCGGGTCGCAATCTGGCGTCTGTCTGGATGTGTCATGAGCAGTGAAACGGGATCGACAACGATCTGGATTGTAAACAGCACATCCCCGCTTGCCGGCAACCGGGTCAGGGTCTGGCGTTCAGCGCGCAACCAGGTACCGCTGAAGAAGCCGCCGGACGTGTCAGTCCACCTGGTATGCGTGGAATGAGAGAACGGATGATGCAGGTCCGGCACCTCGTAGATGGACCAGTTGCACCGCTGGACCGGGTGATCTATCTTCAGGTTGTCGAATATGCGGTCAATCAGACTGGCCGTTCGCGTTCCCGGCCCGAACCCCGGCACCGGCGCATGCACTTCGGCAATCGGCTTGGAAAACTTGTCGGCCAGCACCCAGGTCGACGGAAAACACACCGCAGCCGCTGCAATGCGATAACCGGCACTGCCCTTGCGCATGATAACCAGATCGTCCTGAACCAGCCGGCAGGCCAGTTCCAGCGGCGCATGGGCATAGTCTGAAATCGTCAATTCCAGTCCGGCAGGCACCACCGTCACACTATCACCGGATACCTTGTAGATCTCCGGAAATGTACGAGGCAGATAGTCCAGCAACAGTGCCAGCGTCTCAGCCTGTGCATCGAGCGTGTCGTCCTCGGCCTGAAACACGGCCTCGCGCCGGTTCGCAAAATGCTCAGCCTTGTCGCGCAACTGTTCTGCCAGATGAATATCCGGCATAATCCAGTCAACCGGATCAAGTGCCGACAACCCCACGGAGAACGGTCTCGGCAACTTGTCCGGGTTCAGTGCTGAATGGGGTGAAAGGTCTCTCATCTGACGTCCAGGCTCAGGACCCGGCTTCCATTTGTTCCAGTTCATCAATGAAGCCTTCAAGCATGCCAAGCCCCTTGCCCCAGAAACCCGGATCCGTTGCATCCAGCCCAAACGGCTCGAGCAGTTCGGAATGGTGCTTGGTACCGCCGGCCCGCAACATTTCGAAATACTTGTGCTGGAAGCCGTCTTCTGCCTCCAGGTATCGCGCATATAGCGAATTCACCAGGCAATCGCCAAAAGCATAGGCATAGACATAAAACGGCGAATGGATGAAGTGCGGGATATAGGCCCAGAAGTTTTCGTAACCAGGGCCGAATTCGATTGCCTCTCCCAGCGCTTCCTTCTGGGTCTTGATCCATATTTCACCCAGTTGGTCCGGTGTCAGCTCACCCTCACGGCGCGCCAGGTGAACCTCACGTTCGAAACGGTAAAACGCAATCTGGCGCACAACCGTGTTGAGCATGTCCTCAACCTTGCCGGCCAACAGGATTTTACGGGTTTTCGGGTCGCTCGTCTGATTGAGCAGCGAGCGGAAGGTCAGCATTTCGCCAAACACCGAGGCCGTCTCAGCCAGTGTCAGCGGCGTGGACGCCATCAGTGCGCCCTGGTCTGACGCCAGCACCTGATGCACGCCATGGCCAAGCTCGTGCGCCAGCGTCATGACATCGCGCGTCTTACCCTGATAGTTCAACATTACATATGGATGCGCCGACGGCACGGTCGGGTGCGCGAACGCGCCGGAAGACTTGCCCGGGCGTACCGGTGCATCAATCCAGCGTTCATCAAAGAAGCGGCGCGCAATATCCGCCATCTCGGGCGCAAATCCGGCATAGGCATTCAGGACGGTTGCGCGCGCATCATCCCAGCCGATCTTGCTGTCATCCTGGTCCGGCAATGGCGCATTGCGGTCCCAGTGCATCATCCGGTCCATGCCAAGCCACTTCGCCTTCATGGCATAGTAGCGATGCGATAGTTTCGGGTACGAACCGCGTACCGCGGAAACCAGCGCCTCAACCACCGGACCTTCAACCCGGTTTGCCAGATGACGGCTGTCGGCCACGTCGTCAAATCCGCGCCAGCGATCAGAGATTTCCTTGTCCTTGGCGAGTGTATTGGTGATCGAGGCGAACAAGGAAATATTGGACTTGAACACCTTGGCCAGCGCTTCTGCGGCGGTTTTACGCTTGGCAGCGTCCTTCGAGACCATCATGTTCAGGGTCGGTTCGAGGGCCAATTCCTCGCCCGCGACATCGAATTTCAGCGCCGCCATTGTTTCATCGAACAGGCGGTTCCAGGCTCCGGCCGCAGTAACCGATTTTTCGTGGAACAACTGTTCCACCCGGTCTTCCAGCTGAAACGGCTTTTCCTTGCGCAGGTCCTCAATCCACGGTCGGAAGTGAGCCAGACCGGTCGAAGTGTCCATTGCGCTTTCGAGCGCATCACCGTCAAGCCGGTTGAACTCCAATTCGAAGAACACCAGTCCAGTGGTTACGGCGGTCAGCTTCTGGGAAACGTCGCCGTAGAATTTCTGCCTGTCGTGGTCCGTGGTGTCACCCACATAGTACAACATCATGAACGATCCGATGCGGCCAAACAGGTCGGACATGGCCTCATAGTCACTGATCACGCCGGCCAGCGCATCACCGCCTTTGCCATCGCGCAGAATGCCATCCAGCTTGCCCTGATATGTTTCAGCAAACCGCGTTGCCTCAGATGCCGCCTTTTCCATATCGGCTTTGAATTCGGCGGCATCCGGTCCTGAATAAAGGTCCGCCAAATTCCATTCCGGCAGATTTCCAAGCTCGGCCTCCGCAGCACTTGAGGG
>JABDRA010000635.1 GCA_013041995.1 Anderseniella sp.
CCTTGCCGGCCTCGGTTTCAATACCGCGAACGGCCCAGCCGGTGAAAACCTGTGCGCCCTTGTTTCTGGCAGCCCGTGCGATGGCAGGGGCGGCGCGTTGCGGTTCGGCACGTCCATCACTTTCGGTGTAAAGGGCACCGGCGAACCTGGCGCTTGCGCCCGGTACCAGCTTGTCGAGTTCCTCGCCGCGGACAATGCGCGAGTTAACCTGGAACGGCTGCGCGTTTTTTGCAGCCCATGCCTCGCGTTGCTGCAGGCCCTTTTCATCAGCTTCCATATAGGCGATGCCGCACTGCTTGAAGCCGGTGTCCGCGCCGGCACGGTCATTCATCTTGCGCCACAGCCGCAGCGACTCCACGATCAGCGGCATTTCGCGGCTGTCGCGGCCCATCTGGCGGCACCAGCCCCAATTGCGGCCTGACTGTTCACCGGCAATGCGGCCCTTCTCGAACAGGGCAACTTTCAGGCCCCGTTCGGCAAGCTCCAAAGCGGTGCAACTGCCGATGATGCCGCCGCCAATGATAACAACATCAACGGCTTCGGGCAGGTCTGTGTCGGACTCGATGAATTCAGGTAAGGGAAGCATGATGGCACGAGCATATGGTCGGCGCTGCTTGCTTGCCAAGTGGAATTAAATCACCGTCAACCGGCGCGTGGATGGGCCTTGTCGTATTGCGCCAAAAGATGCTCGCGGTCGACCCCGGTATAGACCTGCGTCGTGGACAGGCTGGCATGACCAAGCAGTTCCTGGATGGTGCGCAGATCGGCGCCGCCACCAAGCAGGTGGGTGGCAAATGAGTGGCGCAGCGCATGCGGTGTTGCGGTGTCCGGCAAGCACAGTGCAGAACGCAGTTTCTGCATCAGTAGCTGGATGTTGCGGGCATTGAGCCTGCCGCCCCGTTTGCCGATAAACAGCGGACCTTCGGGATCAAGGCCGGGGGTCAGGTCCAGATAATTCTGTATCGCAGCGGCCGCAGCAGGCAGCACCGGCACCAGCCGGGTCTTGTTGCCCTTGCCGACGATACGCAGCACATCTTCATTGGGCAGTACGGGCGCTTCATGCCGGTTCAGGTTCAAGGCTTCCGATATGCGCAGTCCGCAACCATACAATAACATCAGAACAGCCGTGTCGCGGGCGATGATCCAGGGTTCGGCAGCACCGGACACGTTTGTCTCGACCAGATTGACCGTCTGTTTTGCTGCCTCTGCATGCAACGGTTTCGGTATGGCATGGGGCAGCTTGGGCGAGCGCAGGGTGGCCACGGCGGGATTGCGCAAAATGCCTTCATTGTCGAACCAGCGGTACAGTGTCCGAATGGCTGACAGTTGCCGCGCCATGGTGCGGCTTTCAACGCCGGCGTTGCGCCGGGCGGCCATGAAGGCGCGAAAGTCGAGCGGTTTGAGGGTCTCCAGATCCCGCAGGGATGCAGGCTGGCCCAGATGATCAGACAGGAAGCGGGTGAACTGGGTGATGTCGCGGATGTAGGCATCCAGCGTGTGCGGGCTGACCTGTTTTTCGATGCCCAGGTGCCCGACCCATGCCGCTATCTTTGCAGCGGCATCATCAGCAGCATTGAACTGGATTTGCTGGTCGGCAGATGTCATGATCGCAGTCTAGCTGAATGTGGTTAATGCGATACTGATGTTATCGCGAATCTTCAACCCGACCGTCTTGTTTCTGTGAAGCAAGCGAAAGTCGGCATTGCTGCAGTTCGACGGTTGTCTGCTTTGAAACAAAAGTCTGAACGCGCTATAATTCCAAACATCTGCTTTTGGTTCTCAAAATACAATGGTGTCGCGCAAATGGAGTTCAAAACTGGCCGACTGATAGATCACATACATCTGCGTGTCGCAGATTTGGAAAAAAGCAAACGGTTCTATAAAGCTATTGCCGATTGTCTTGGCATCCACAGTTTTCAATCGGCTGATGGATACTTCGCCTGTGACGAACTGTTTGTAAGCCCTGCGGATGACAAAATTACCCATATCCATCTGGCTTTTCAGACTGACAGTCGCGAGTTGGTGGACAGGTTTCATGAGGTCGCATTGGTGAACGGTGGTACGGACAACGGCAAACCGGGTGAGAGAAACTATCATCC
>JABDRA010000636.1 GCA_013041995.1 Anderseniella sp.
GTCTATAACCGGTTCTGCAGGCCCCGGTCTGAGGTCATCGACAAAATCGCACCCGTGTTGCCCACGTATGAGGTATTTGCCAAACGGGCCCGGCCTGCCGACATACCCCTGACTGGCCTTGTGTGGCGTTACGTCAGACATATCTTCTGCATAAGATTCCCTGGTGTGAACAATCGTGCATCCCAAACCGCGCAAGGTTTCTGTCAGCCTGGAGAAAGCCGGGATAATCCGCGCCATCTCGTTTGGCTGGCCATCCTTGTCCGTGAGGAAGTCACGTTGCATATCTATCGCCACAAAGGCGGTAGAGGAGGGGGCAAACTCAAAGCTCCGGTCGTGCCGGCAATTGACCTGGTAGTGTGTCATTTGTTTTCGCCCTTCAACCCGCGACCCTTTTCCACCGCATCGGTGCCGAATTTGTCCCGAAGCCTGTCCATTGCCAGTTCAACTTTCGCATGGGCGTCGGCGCGCTGATCAAGCCCTCCGATTTCCGCATCGGCGTCCAGCTCGGCAAGGTTGGTAATACCGACACCGATCAGCCGAAATGCTGTCTTGCCGTCCACCTCACGCTCAAGCATCGGCTTGGCCGCATCAAATATCCGCGTTGCCAGGGCGGTTGGGTCTGACAATGAGGTGTTTCGTGTTCGTGTCTTGAAGTGATCCGTCTTGAGTTTCAAAACGACAGTGGTGCCGGCCATGTGATCCTTCTTGGCCCGACGCGACACTTTTTCAGACAGTCTCCACAGTATCTGCTCAAGCTCCTGATAATTGGTGATATCGGTATTGAACGTGGTCTCCGCAGAGATGCTTTTCGACGCGCTTTGGCCCTGAACTGTCCTGGCATCCTCACCGCGTGACAGATGGTAAAGCCTCGAGCCCAGGGAACCGTACTGCCGCATCAGGTCGTTCTTCTCCATGCGCTGCAACTGGCCGATCAGCCGAATGCCGTCCCTGTGCAGTTTCTTCTGCATGGCGGCACCCACTCCCCAGATGAAACTCACCGGCCGGTCCCGCAAAAACTCGACACACTCGTCAGGCCCGATCACAAACATGCCCCGGGGCTTGTCCATGTCCGAAGCCAGTTTCGCCAGGTACTTTGTGTGGGACAGTCCGATGGAAACCGTGATGCTGATTTCGTTTTCTATCTTCAACGCAAGTTCACACAAGGCGCGGACGGGGCTTTTTCCATGCAACCGTTCGGTACCGCTGAGGTCCATGAACGCCTCGTCGATTGATATGGGCTCCACCAGGGGCGTGAGTTGCTTCATCAATTCTCTGATCTGTTTGCCGACTTTGGCGTACTTGGCCATGTCCGGCCTGATCACAACCGCTTTCGGACATGCCTTCAGGGCCTTGAACATCGGCATGGCTGATCTGACGCCGTGAATGCGGGCGACGTAGCAAGCCGTTGATACAACTCCTCTGGTGCCGCCGCCTATGATGACAGGTTTGTCTGCCAGGTTGGGATTGTCGCGTTTTTCAACTGCCGCGTAGAACGAGTCACAGTCCAGATGCGCGATGGACAGCTCATGCAAACGCGGGTGGCTGATCAGCCTTGGCCCCCGGCATTGCGGGCACCGCGTTTCGGTTACTGCAACACTCGACAGGCAGTCACGGCAAATGGTCTGCATCTGGTCATTCCAGTTCGCGTACAATCCGGTCCACGGTCTGAATTGCATCGCCTGTGTAGTTCGCTGTATCCAACAGCGTCGCAATCTGTGCAGGTGAGCGCAGCCCGATTATGGTGGCGTCTTCATTCAGCGCATGGGAAAAACTTACACCTGTCTGTCGTGCTTGTGAAATCAGTTCGGCAACAAGGTGGTGTGCCTGCGAGCGTCCCATGTCAGCTGCCAGATCCATCATTACGGCTTCAGCGCAGATCAATCCGCCGGTCAGCTCAAGATTGTGGGCTATCCGGGCCTCATCAACCTGCAGGTTCGCCACCAGTTGCGCACATTGTTCAACAGCCGCATGCCCATAGATGAAGCTTTCAGGCACTGTAGCCCACTCCATCGTCCATGCTGCCATGTCGCGCTCGTGTTCATGCATCATCGCCTCCAGCGCGTGCGCCGGCCGACCCGCCATCAGGCGCGACAGCGCCACAATGTTTTGCGCCAACATGGGATTGCGCTTCTGCGGCATGGTGGATGAGCCGCCGGCACCGGGAGCCGCACCTTCCGCCAGCTCGCCGATTTCGGTCCGCTGCAGGTTTACCACTTCGTTGGCAATTTTTCCGCAACTCGCTGCAGATATCGCGAGTTGGCTGGTGATATGGGCAACCAGGTCTCTGCCGGTATGCCAGCTTTGTCCGGGATCAACCAGGCCAAGCGTCTTTGCCAGGGCTTCGCGAACCCGGGCACCGTCGGAGCCCAGCGTAGCCAGTGTTCCGGCTGCCCCGGCCAATTGCACTGGCAGCATACCAAGCAGCTCACGCAACCGGTCGCGATGGCGTCTGATCTCGCTTGCCAGCAGGGCAAACTTCAAACCAAGCGTGATAGGGACACCGTGTTGCCCATGGGTGCGGCCTGCCATCGGAACATCACGCCAGGTCCTTGCCTGCAACACGCATGCCTGGAGCAGAATCTGGTGCGCCTCAATCAACAGCTCCGTTCCGGACCGCATTTGCAGCACGAGCCCGGTGTCCAGAATGTCCTGGGTTGTTGCGCCGAAATGCACATACTGGCCATAGCTGCCGGAGTTGGTTTCAACCGCCGCTATGATCGGGGTCAGGGGGTGAGAGGCAGCCGCGATCTGTACACCCAACTGTTCCAGATCATACTTGTCCGGCGCACAGGCAGCACTGATGGCATCGGCTGCGCCCTCAGGTATCAGATTGAGTTCTGACTGAACCCTGGCCAGCGCGGCTTCAACTTCAAGCCAGCATTGCAAGGTGGCCGTGTCGGAGAACACCTTCTTCATGGCCACTGTCGAGAACAAATGACCCAGCAGTCTGGAATCCTGGGCGTGTGCAAATCCTGTCACTTCGGTGCTCCAACTTGTGTCACTGAGACCACAGACGTGCCGCACCACGTACACCGGATTCAGGACCATGCTTAGCGGCTTCTACACGAATATCGACTGCATCTGCAAAAACGTATGGCGCAATGGCACCCGGCAATCGTTCCACCAGTCCGTGCAGGCCCGATAATCCGCCGCCCAGAACAATGATGTCCGGATCAACGATATTGACGACATGGGCCAGTCCGCGCCCGCATCTGTCCAGGTGCCGGGCAAGCGTTGCAATTGCGTCACTGTCACCCGCACTGGCATTGAAACCGATTTCCTCTGCCGGCAACTGAGTGCCTGTCCAGGCATGATGGTCGGTGGATAAAGCCGGTCCAGACAGCCATGTTTCCAGACAGCCGGTGCGCCCGCACCAGCATGCAGGCCCGGGAAGTTCGGAACCCTTTGCCCATGGCAGCGGGTTGTGACCCCATTCGCCGCCTATGCTGTGGCGCCCTGAAACAGCCGTTCCGTTTATGACCAGTCCACCACCACAGCCGGTTCCCAGGATGACGCCAAACACTGATGAAAGCCCTTGCCCGGCACCGTCATATGCTTCTGAAACAGCCAGGCAATTGGCATCATTGGCCAGACGCACACTGCACTCTAACGCGGTTTCCAGATCACTTTGAAAATGTCGGTCGTTTATCCAGGTGGAATTGGCATTCTGGACCTTGCCGGTTACAGGTGATATGGATCCGGGCATCCCGATGCCAACGCTGTAATCGGTTATATTTGCACGGTCTGCCAATTCATTGACCATGGCAGAAATGGCCAGGATCGATCCTTTGTAGTCACCTCGTGGAGTTGGCACCCTGGCCACGGACAGCACCTGGTCATCGTCACTCATTGCAATTCCGGCAATTTTGGTGCCACCGAGATCAATGCCGATGCGCATCAGTAAGCTGCCTCTACCCCGGTGAAAACAGCTTCGATATGACGGTGTGCATCGCGCCAGTTATCGGTGCGGTGATGGATGTATGGCTCATGTTCGACGTGGCGGCCAAATCGCTCGTCCTGCATGAAGTGAACCAGATTGGCGCTTGGCATGTGTTCAGACGCAGATTTCAGGTATCCCGTATGATCATCGATGAACACCACGGGTGCAGTGTGATCAGCAGCAATCGCCGCAATTGCCGGGCCCTTTGGTCCGGAGTTGGTCACAAGCGGAAATGTCAGGCCGTGGCTTGCCAGGTTCTGGATGCGGTCGGGCCTGAACTGGGACGGTAGATTGGTCAGCATGACAATATCACCGTGAGCAGACAGCGCATGCAGAGCAGGAACTGCGCCTTCAATTACCTTGAGGG
>JABDRA010000639.1 GCA_013041995.1 Anderseniella sp.
GTACCGGACAGCTCCAATACTTCATTACCGGTGGATGTCGGCGGTCAGCTCACAGCATCCGGTGCCCTTGTCTGCCGTGAAATCGAAGAGGCGGTTCCCACCTTGCTTACTGTTTTGAAGGAAACAAAATGACGACAACAATAGGTATTATCGGCGCCGGCCACCTCATCAAACACATGATGCCGGCAATGGCCAAAACCGATTCCCGCTTCCTGGTTTCAGAGCGCGGCCGCGAGACTTCCGCTGAACTCGCAGATCAGTATGGCGTTGAGGTTTTATCGGACAATCAGCCAATCGTCGATCAATCCGAGATTGTAGTCGTTGCGGTGCGCCCGTTTGATGCCGTTGAGGTATGCGAGGCGCTCACCTTTTCCAACGGCCAGACGGTCCTGAGTCTGTGCGCCGGCCTGCCGTCGTCTGAACTTGCGCCTGCAGTGGCACCAGCCAAGCTGGTTATGGCTATGCCGGTTGTTGCTGCACAGTTCAGCGAAAGCCCCACGCTGATGTTTCCGGAAAACCCCATATGCCGGACGCTACTGGAGTCGTGTGGTCCGGTTCTGGCCCTGAAAACAGAAGACAGCTTTGCACCGGCTGCAACAATTGCGTGCTACTATGGCTGGGTACAGGAGTTGATATCGCAAATGTCGGACTGGGTGTCGGCGCAAGGTGTTGACCCGGAGATTGCCCGGCTGCTCACTGCTCAGATGACACGTGCGGCTGCCACAACAGTGCGCGAGCGCCCGACAACGCCAACCTCGCAACTTGTGTCTGAGCTCGCGACGCCGCGCTCGTTCACCCTGAAGGGGCTTGAGGTTTTACACGAGGCCGATGCCTTCACACCCTGGAAGCGGGCGGCCGATGCGCTGTTGAGAGCAGATTAGGGTCACGACCCATTAAGCTTGTTCAAAATGACGCAATGTACATAAATTGACTTTTGGGCCGCGAATCCCCATACAACCCCTATATGTTTCGGCGCCATGCGTGAGGTGCCGTAAAAGAGGACACAGGCATCCGGTCTGGTCCCGGCACATCAACCAGCTCCATCGGGGTGCGGCGCAAAGTTTCCGCCAGCCCGTGCAGCGCTTATAGAACGGTCTAAATACCTTAATGTCATTCGATACACTTGGCCTTAGCGAAAAGGTCCTCGCCGCCGTCACGGACGCCGGTTTTTCCGAACCTACAAAAATTCAGGCAGAAGCCATTCCGCCCGCGCTTGAGCGCAAGGATGTTCTGGGCCTGGCCCAGACGGGGTCTGGCAAGACGGCAGCATTTACGCTGCCGATGCTGAACATTCTCGAAAAGGGCCGCGCCCGGGCACGCATGCCGCGCACGCTTATTCTGGAACCGACCAGAGAGCTGGCAGCCCAGGTCCATGAAGCGTTTGAGCTTCTCGGCAAAAATCACAAACTGAACATCGCACTGCTTATGGGCGGTGTCTCGTTCGAAGAGCAGAACCGCAAGATCGACCGCGGCGCAGATGTTGTGATCGCAACGCCTGGCCGTCTGCTCGATCATGTGGAGCGCGGCAAGCTGATGCTGACCCATATCGAGCTCTTCGTTGTTGATGAAGCAGCCCGCATGCGCGACATGGGTTTCATTCCCGATATCGAGCGCGTCGCCAAATTGTTGCCGATCACTCGGCAAACCCTGTTTTTCTCCGCCACCATGCCGCCTGAAATCCAGCGCCTCACCAACCAGTTCCTGCACAACCCGGTTGAAATCAAGGCACAGGCGCTTTCATCCACCGCTGAATCCATTACCCAACGAGCGGTTTATGCACCTTCCGACGACACATCAAAACGCGATACGCTGCGCGACCTGATGCGCGGACATGCAGACGATATCAAAAACGGCATCATCTTTGCCAATCGCAAGACAACAGTCGCACTCCTGGAAAAGTCCCTGCAGAAGCACGGTTTTTCATGTGGTGCCCTGCATGGCGACATGGACCAGCGATCGCGCCTGAAGACCCTGGATGCGTTCCGCAATAACGAAATCACCTATCTGATTGCTTCCGACGTGGCCGCCCGCGGTCTCGATATTCCCGATGTGAGCCATGTCTACAATTATGATGTCCCAACCCATTCGGAAGACTACGTGCACCGCATCGGCCGCACCGGTCGTGCCGGCCGGTTGGGCAATGCCTTTACGCTGGTGAAGTGGGAAGAGTTCCGGGCAATCAAGGATATTGAAGAGCTCATCAAAAAACCCATCGACTGGGACGGCGAAGCGCCTACGGACGAAGAGATCGCAGAATCCATCGCTTCAAAGGGCAGGCGTCGGCGTGGCAGCAAGGCAGCCGGACCAAGGTCCAAGCCTGCGGCAAAAAAGCGGGCCAGACCTGAAAAGGTTGAAGAAAAGGTTCAGGCAGTCGAGAAACAGGAACAATCTCCTGTTGAAGCCAAACCGGACAATCGTCATTCTGAAGAAAAACCACAGCGTGAGCGTGGTGGCAGAGGCCGTGGCCGGGGTGGAAAAGGGCGTGACAATGATAACGACGACACACCGTCCTCGTTCACCGAAGAAAACATGCCGGCATTCCTGGCACGTCCGGTAATCTAGAAGTAGCTGATCAACCGCGCTGCAATACGTCAGCGGATACGGGGGTGAGTTCAATGGACTCGCCACAGCCGCAGGCGCTGGTCTGGTTCGGGTTGTTGAACACAAAGCCTGCCCGTAGCTTGCTGACTTCATAATCCATTGTAGTCCCGAACAGGAATAGTATTGCTTTCGCCTCGATCAGGACACGGGCGCCCCTGTCCTCGATGACCTCGTCGAACTTGTCGGGTTCATCGACGAAGTCCATGGTGTATTCCATGCCGGCACAGCCGCCGTTCTTGACACCGATGCGAAGGCCACCGGTATCTTTTTCAGACCGGGCCATCAGATGCTTGATCCGCTCCACTGCTGCGTCCGTCAATGTCAGGACAGCCGGCATGGCGCGGGTGTTTGAGGTATTTACTTCGATAGCAGTCATCTTGACCTCACCACATGTTCAGCGCGACACGCGCTTCATCCGACATGCGCGACGGATCCCACGGTGGCTCGAACACCAGTTGCACATCGACATCCATGACGCCTTCGACGGTGCGGACTGCATCCGCAACCCAGCCGGGCATGTCACCGGCGACAGGACAACCCGGCGCTGTCAGCGTCATGTCAACTTTCACCGAACGGTCATCTTCGACATCGATCTTGTAGATCAGGCCAAGCTCGAATATGTCGACCGGAATTTCCGGATCGTAAACCGTCTTGATCGCCGCAATCATGTCATCAGTCAGACGAGCGAGTTCTTCCTTTGGTATAGCAGATGTCACCGACGGGTTCTGGTGTTCCGACTCAACCGCTTCATGAACCGGTGCGGGAGCGCATGATGTATTTGTATCTGTCATGGATTGAACCCTATCACATAAACATCTTCTGTGCAGATGTAAGCGCTGTCGCCAGCCGATCAATATCTGCGGTGTTGTTGTACATGCCGAACGACGCCCGGCAGGTTGCTGTTACGCCGAATTTCTGCAGCAGCGGCATGGCGCAATGAGTGCCGGCGCGAACCGCTACCCCGTATCGGTCGATGACGGTTGATATGTCATGAGCATGTGCGCCTTCCATGGCAAAGGAGATAATCGCGCCCTTGGTCGGAGAGGTTCCGAATATCTTCAGCGAGTTGATATGCGACAAACGCTCGTTCGCGTATTCGAGCAGCGATGCCTCATGCGCCGCAATCGCGTCACGACCCACACTATCCATATAGTCAAGTGCGGTACCCAGTCCAATGGCCTGGACAATGGCAGGCGTGCCTGCTTCAAACCGGTGCGGCGGATCATTGTAGGTGACACTGTCCTCGGTTACCTCGATGATCATCTCGCCACCACCCTGGTAAGGCGGCATCTTGGCCAACAGTTCCTTTTTACCGTACAGAACACCAATGCCGGACGGGCCATAGGTCTTGTGGCCTGTGAAGACATAGAAATCGGCATCAAGGTCGAGCACATCCACCGGCATGTGGACCGCGCTCTGGGACCCGTCGACCAGAACCGGGATCCCGCGTTCATGGGCAATCGCGATAATTTCCTTGATCGGTACCACAGTGCCGAATGCGTTCGACATATGGGTGATCGCCACCATCTTGGTGCGCGGCGTCAGCGTCTTGACGAAATCTTCCACATGCAATGTGCCTTCATCATCAACCGGCACCCAGCGAATGTTTGCACCTCTGTGTTCCCTGTGGAAATGCCACGGCACGATATTGGAGTGGTGCTCAAGGATGGAAATAACGATGTCATCGCCCTCGCCTATCACCATGCCGCCAAAACTCTGGGCGACCAGATTGATGGCGTCGGTTGCATTGCGGGTGAAGATCACCTGGTCGGTTGATGGTGCATTGAGGAAGCGGCGGACGCTTTCGCGGGCATCTTCGAAGGCCTGCGTTGCCGTGTTCGACAGATAGTGCAGCCCGCGGTGCACATTGGCATATTCTTCCGAATAGGCCTTCTGGATCCGGTCCAGCACCACCTGCGGCTTCTGCGCCGATGCGCCATTGTCGAGATAGGTCAGTGGTTTGTCACCATAGACCGGCTTCGCCAGGATCGGAAAATCCGCCCTGATCTTTTCAACGTCATACCCGGCCGCAGGGACGATCTTCTTGGCTATCTCATTCATAGGACATGAACTCCATCAGCGACCCGTCGGGATCGCGGAAATAAACACTGGTACCTGGGCCCATTGCGCCATGGCGCTCGCACGGGCCTTCTTCAATCGTGATATTATGCGCCTGCAAGTGCTCGATGGCCCCGGAAACCGGCCCGTGCCATCGGAAACACAGGTCACTGTTGCCGGGCATCACCGGCACCTTGGCCACAGGCGATCCGTGTTGGTCAGGCCCGTGGATATTCAACTGCTGCTCGCCCCAGCGAAACTGGTAGCCGTTGCCGAACTCGATGGCCTCGGCTCCCATGACATCGACATAAAACGCCCTCGCCTTCTCCCAATCGGAGACGTGAATGACACAATGGTCGAGGGTGATACGGGTCATGACAGTCGCCTCAACCGGCTTTTCGCCGTGCCA
>JABDRA010000643.1 GCA_013041995.1 Anderseniella sp.
GTACCGCGCCATTGCAGAAACCGTCTGGACTTCGATTTTGGGCGATTCTGCCGGCCAGAAGCGAGCCGCACCACGGATAATTGTTGAGTAAATTGCTCCACATTACCAGATGGTGAAAGCCTGCCAACTTAAACCATAATACACTTGCCTAAAGCGCCTGTGCTGCGTCATTCTGTGATGCAACTAGGAGAGGAAGGCGAAAGAGGTGCTCCGTTTGAAGGGTACGGCCTTGTTAAATAAAATATGGGTGAGGCTAAGTTAGCGCTGCCAGTTTCCGAAGAAGACGTATTGCGGGCAAACCTGTACAGGTTGCTGGCCACGACCTTGCGCGCGGGCCCGTCCCGGCAAGATCTTGGTATGTTTGCCGACATGCATGGCGATGACACACTCATTGGCCAGGCTGTTTCAGCCATTACCCGTGTCGCCGCCAAGTCCAGTCCTGAAGAGGTTTCCCGTGAATTTCACGATCTTTTCATCGGCGTGGGCCGGGGCGAACTGGTGCCTTACGGGTCTTATTACCTTACCGGGTTCCTGCACGAAAAACCACTGGCGCGGCTGCGCAATGACATGAGCCGTCTTGGTATTGAGCGGCGTGACGATGTCGCCGAACCTGAAGACCACATTGCTGCACTGTGTGAAATGATGGCCGGCCTCATCGTCGGCGATTTTGGCGAAGCGCTGGATCTCGAAGAACAGAAGAAATTTTTCCAGGCCCACATTGCATCGTGGGCCAAGCACTTTTTCACCGATCTCGAGGGTGCGCGCTCATCGGTGTTTTATGCCTGTATCGGGCAGTTGGGCGCGGCATTCATGGACGTGGAAGATCAGGCCTTTTTGATGGTCTGATGCTTTTTGTGTAACCGGACGGCTTGCCGTCCAAAACTGAAGGAGCGGAGAATGGCAAAAGGAAGTGACAAGGTGGCCGCAGGCCGTCGCGATTTCCTGAAGCTTGCTGGTGTGTCCGCTGTGACCGGAACTGCAGCTGTTGCTGCCGGATCGGTTGCGGCAGAAGCTGCAGCGCCTGTTGAAGGCAGTGCTGGCTATCAGGAAACTGATCACGTCAAGACATATTACAAGCTAGCCGCGTTCTAGTTTCTGTTTGGAACTGAATTTGCGGAGTTTAGGGATTTAAGTTCAGACGCCAATCAAGGCGTCGCATCTGGAGGAAGATCATGCTCAGGAAGAAGACGGGAGAGGTGGCGTTCGGCCCTCGACTGTCATCGGCCCTCACCGATTTAACCGGTGGAGCGATTGACAGGCGGACATTCTTGCGCCGTTCGGGACTTGCAGTAGGCGGTCTCGCGGCAGCATCGACACTAACGTCGGGAATGGTGCGCAAGGCTGAAGCAGCAACGGTATCCGGTGCGGTTGAAATCAAGAAGTCAGTGTGTACGCACTGCTCGGTTGGTTGCACCGTGCTGGCAGAAACCACAAACGGCGTGTGGGTTGGCCAGGAACCTGGTTTCGACAGCCCGTTCAACCTTGGCGCACATTGCGCCAAAGGTGCTGCGGTTCGCGAGCACGCTCATGGTGAGCGCCGCCTGAAGTATCCGACCAAGCTGGTGGATGGCAAATGGCAAAAAGTGTCATGGGAAGAAGCCATCAACGAAATCGGCGACAAGATGCTGGATATTCGCGAGAAGTCCGGTCCCGATTCAGTATACTGGCTGGGTTCCGCCAAGCACAACAATGAGCAGGCCTACCTGTTCCGCAAGTTCTACGCCTACTGGGGCACCAACAATGGTGACCACCAGGCGCGTATCTGTCACTCAACCACAGTTGCCGGTGTTGCCAACACCTGGGGCTATGGTGCGATGACCAACTCGTACAATGACATGCACAATTCGCGTGCCATCTTCCTGATCGGCGGCAACCCGGCCGAGGCGCATCCTGTGTCTTTGCTGCACATGCTGAAAGCCAAGGAAGAAAACAACGCGGCATTCATTGTCTGCGATCCGCGCTTTACGCGTACCGCTGCTCATGCCACCGAATATGTCCGGTTCCGTTCCGGCACCGACGTGGCGCTGATCTGGGGTATTTTGTACCACATCTTCGAAAACAGCTGGGAAGACAAGGACTTCATCTCCCGCCGCGTTTGGGGCATGGAGTACATCAAGGAAGAAGTCGCCAAGTGGACCCCTGAGGAAGTTGAAAAGGTCACCGGTGTTCCCGGCTCGCAGCTCAAGCGCGTTGCCCGCACCATGGCCCAGAACAAGCCGGGCACCATCGTGTGGTGCATGGGCGGTACTCAGCATACCAACGGCAACAACAACACACGGGCTTACTGTGTGCTGCAGCTTGCTCTCGGTAACATGGGCGTTGCCGGTGGCGGTGCCAACATCTTCCGCGGCCATGACAATGTGCAAGGTGCAACCGACCTTGGCGTTCTGATGGACACACTGCCTGGTTACTATGGCCTGTCAAAAGGCGCATGGGCTCACTGGTCACGTGTGTGGGAAGAAGACCTTGACTGGCTGAAGGGCCGTTTCGGTACCCGCAAGGACAAGGACGGCAAAGACAAGGCGATGATGAACGAGAAGGGTATTCCCGTCTCGCGCTGGATCGACGGTGTCCTTGAAGCGAAAGAGAACATTGATCAGCCGGACAATGTCCGCGCCATGGTGTTCTGGGGCCACGCGCCCAATTCGCAGACCCGTTTGCCTGACATGCAGAAGGCAATGGCCAAGCTCGACCTTCTGGTCGTGGTTGACCCGTTCCCGACCATGTCGGCCGTCATGCACGGCCGCAAGGACGGTGTCTATCTGCTGCCTGCAACAACGCAGTTCGAGACCCATGGGTCTGTTACCGCATCGAACCGGTCGCTGCAGTGGCGTGAAAAGGTCATGGACCCGTTGTTCGAGTCCCTGCCGGACCACGTCATCATGCAGATGTTTGCCGAGAAGTTCGGCTTTGCTGATCGGTTCTTCCGCAATATCAAGGTCGAAGAGACCAAGATCGGCAAGCTGACGGTCAAGGAACCGAGCATCGAAGACACGCTGCGGGAAATCAACCGCGGCATGTGGACGATCGGGTATACCGGACAGTCACCGGAGCGTCTCAAGTTGCACATGGCCAACCAGCACACGTTCGACAGAACGACGCTGCAGGCCCGCGGTGGCCCGGCGGATGGTGACTATTATGGTCTGCCATGGCCGTCATGGGGCACGCCGGAAATGAAACATCCCGGCACGCCGAACCTGTACGACAACTCCAAGTCGGTGGCTGAAGGCGGTCTGACCTTCCGTGCCCGTTTCGGTGTCAAGGCGCCGGACGAGTGGGGCGGTGCCAACATGCTGGCTGAAGGCGCTTACTCCGTGGATTCCGAAATTAAGGATGGTTATCCTGAGTTCACCTACGGCATGCTGCGCAAACTCGGCTGGGACGGCGACCTTTCGGCAGACGAACTGGCTGCCATCAAGAAGGTTGCCGGCACTGACGATCAGGAAAAGCTCGACAAGATCAACTGGAAAGTTGACCTGTCAGGCGGTATCCAGCGGGTTGCAATCAAGCATGGTTGCGCGCCGTTCGGTAATGCCAAGGCTCGTACTGTTGTGTGGACGTTCCCGGATCCGGTGCCGTTACACCGCGAACCGCTGTACACGCCGCGTCGTGATCTTCTGCCCCAATACGCAACCTTCAAGGACCGGAAGATGCATCGTCTTCCAACCATGTTCGAATCGATTCAGAAGAATGATTTCTCGAAAGAGTATCCGATCATTCTGACATCGGGTCGCCTCGTGGAATATGAAGGTGGTGGGGACGAGACACGTTCCAACCCATGGCTTGCGGAATTGCAGCAGGACATGTTCGTCGAGATCAATCCGGTTGATGCCAACGATCTCGGTATCAGGAACGGAGATACGGTCTGGGTGGAGGGCCCTGAAAAGGGCAAGGTCAAGGTAATGGCCATGGTTACCGAGCGGGTTGGCAGAGGCGTTGCCTTCAAGCCGTTCCACTTTGGTGGTCACATGCAGGGTGAAGACCTGCGGGCCAATTATCCTGCGGGTTCTGATCCGTATGTCCTGGGCGAAGCGACCAATACGGCGCAGACCTATGGCTATGATTCAGTCACCCAGATGCAGGAAACCAAGACCACTCTCTGCAAAATTGCAAAAGCATAAGGAGGATACAGAATGGCTCGCATGAAGTTCCTGTGTGATGCTGAACGTTGCATCGAGTGCAACGCCTGTGTCACCGCGTGTAAGAACGAACATGAAGTTCCGTGGGGTGTAAACCGCCGCCGTGTCGTCACTATAAATGACGGCAAGCCCGGTGAACGCTCGATCTCGGTGGCTTGCATGCATTGTTCGGATGCACCTTGCATGGCCGTGTGCCCGGTTGACTGTTTCTATCAGTCTGCCGAGGGCGTGGTTCTGCACAACAAAGACCTCTGCATCGGTTGTGGTTACTGCTTTTACGCGTGTCCGTTTGGCGCGCCGCAGTTTCCGCAGGTTGGTAACTTCGGCTCACGCGGCAAGATGGACAAATGTACCTTCTGCGCCGGTGGTCCTGAGGAAGCCAACTCCGATAAGGAGTTCAAAAAATATGGCCGTAACCGCCTGGCCGAGGGCAAACTTCCGCTTTGTGCGGAAATGTGCGCGACCAAGGCATTGCTTGCAGGTGATGGTGACCAGGTCGCCAACATCTACCGTGAGCGTGTGGTTGGTCGTGGCTTTGGTTCCGGTGCCTGGGGATGGGGCAAAGCCTATCCCGGTTCCGGCTCATAAAGGCCGACATGAAATAGTCAGGGACCGCCCGGCGGTTCCTGGCGGTCACATCGACGATATGGGCATATTGATGATGCCCGGACAGGGCGGCGAGAAATCGCCGCCCTTGTTCCAGATGACGGTGTTATTGCCGGATTGAATGTTTGTTGAACTTTCGACGGCATCGGTTTTGGCCATGCCGCACCTGAAAGGGGTGAATTTGTTGATGACCACCAGAACCGTTCGGTTTTTCGTATTGGCGATACTTCTCGGGCTGCTTGCAGGTTGCGAGGAGGGGGAAAACGCAAACCCGTTTCTAAAAGAAAAAGGCGTTTATAGTGGGCCGGCAGATGAACCGCTGAGTGATGAAACAAACCAGAAGCTTCGCCAGCGCATGATCATCCAGCGCGGCGGCAGCATATAAACATGAGTGACAGTCGCTGATCGCGCGGCAAGTGAATTATTACCTGACACGGGCAACCCAAGGGGACCAGCGTTATGAAATCCAGCACAGACCTTTTAAAATCCATGCGAACGGTGTGCATGGCGCTCATTGCGGTAACGCTACTTGTTACGGCCAGTTTCAGCGCTCCCGCGGCTGCCCAGACATCAGGTCCGGATGTGGCGACCGAAGCGCAAAGCACTGACCTGAATACCGGGTTCTGGAGCCAGATCCGCAAAGGCGCTACCGGCACAGTTTCAATTCCGGACAAGAACGCAGCTGTCCTGATCCAGTCGGAAGGTGATACTGCTTACCGGGCGTTTCGCAATGGTCCGCTGAAACTGTATTCAGTCTACGGGCTGCTCGGCATCCTGTTTCTGCTGGCTTTGTATTTCGTGATGCGTGGCCGTATCAAGGTCGACCATGGCCTGTCAGGTGTAACCATGGTGCGCTTTAACGGACTTGAACGGTTCGCCCACTGGTTGATGGCAGGTTCGTTCGTGAT
>JABDRA010000645.1 GCA_013041995.1 Anderseniella sp.
CGATGACGGTGCGTGTAGACGCGACGTAGCGCAGCACTTCGGAGATGGCAAACATGCCGATCATGGCCGGAATGAAACTCACGCCCCCCATCAGTTCGACATTGCCGAAGGTGAAGCGCGGGTGTCCGGCCGTGCCGTCGATGCCGATGGTGGCAATGAACAGCCCGATCAGCAATGACACAAAGCCCTTTATGGTGGAGCCGGTTGAAATGATGACGGCGCAGGAAAGCCCCAGGCACGCCAGCCAGAAATACTCGAACGATGAGAACTGGATTGCGAATTCGGCAAGGGCCGGCGCGCTGAGCGACAGGACAATGGACCCGGTCAGCCCGCCGATAACCGATGTGACCAGGGCGATGCCGAGGGCGCGTTCGGCCAGTCCCTTTTTTGTCATGGCATAGGCCTCGTCGCAATAAGCGGCAGACGCAGGCGTACCGGGAATGCGCAGCAGGGCGCCGGGAATGTCTCCGGCAAAGATCGCCGTGGCAACCGTCGCGACGATTGCCGCAATGGCGGGAACCGGGTCCATGAAGAAGGTGAACGGTATCAAAAGTGCAGTTGCCATGGTGGCGGTGAGCCCGGGAATGGCACCAACGAACAGGCCGAACATGGCCGCCAGAAGCATGACACCCAACGTGTAAGGGTCGGTTACAAGGGCGAGGGCTTTGAGGACTGTTTCCATGTCACCACGCAACCGGTAACAGCAGGCCCCAGGGCAGGGGCACGAGCAACAGTTTTGCAAACAGGGTGTGGATCACCATGGTGGAGATGGCGGCAATGATCACACTTGCGACCAGACTGGAACCAAGCCGTACCAACAGCACGGTCTGGATCAGCAGGGCAGTGGGAATGAAGCCCAGCCAGGTCGAAAACAAGATGTAGAAAGCAACGCTGCCAAGCAGGATGATGACATTGACCACATTGCCGCGATCCTGTGCCCAATCTCCTACAACAACCATTGGCTGGGTTGCCCGCTGCGCCCAACCCCGCGCAATCAGGATGCCGCCAAACAGTAAGAGCCCCGCACCGATTATGATGGGGAACAGATCCGGGCCGTAGTCCTGTCCGTGCAGTCTTGGAAATGTGAGTGCGTAGGAGATTTCCGCAATTGCGAACGCAATCAGGATCAGGCCAAATATGCTGTCATTGAACCGCATGACCGAACTATCGCTCCCGGATGTCAGAAAAGAAAGGCAGGCTGCAAACGCAGCGAACCTTTCTTCTCAACAATGTTGGCAGACCGGTCAGCTATTTGGCCAGGCCGACGGCTTTCATTACCGTGCCGAGCGAGGCATCGCTTTCTTCCATCCAGGTGGCGAATTCCGCACCCGGTTTCCACACCAGACCGAAACCGCGGCCTTTCATGAACTCCTGAAATTCCGCAGACTTCCAGACTTTTTCCAGCGCTGCAGACAGTTTGGCGGTTGCCTCATCCGGCATGCCTTTCGGACCTGCTATGCCGCGCCATGCGGCCATTTTCCAGTCGAGTCCTGATGCTTCCTTCAAGGTCGGCACGTCGGGAAAGGCACCCAGTTTGACATCGTCCATGACCGCCAGCGACTTGACCTTGCCGGCACTGATCAGGGCCGATGCTTCAACGACTGAACAGGTCACGATATCAACACCACCTGCGACCAGTTCCTGCAGGCCGGGAGCCGCGCCCTTGGAGGGAACCCACGGAGCTGCTGCCGGATCGGCACCTGCGGTGTTCAGCATGCCTGCCAGTGCCAGATGCCAGATGCCGCCCTGGCCGGTCCCGGACGCCTTGAATTTGCCGGGATCTGCCTTGATCGCATCTACAACGTCTTTCGCGGTTTTCCACTCACTGTCGGCGCGCACCTGCAGGCCTGCGGCATCGTAATTATACAGTGCGATCGGCGTGTAATCCTTGCCGGTAAGCTCGGTCAGGCCGGCCCAGTGCATCATGCCGATTTCCACGGTGACGACGCCGATGGTGTAGCCGTCGGGAGTTGCGGTTGCGATGGCCGAATGGCCGACGACACCACTGCCGCCGGTACGATTGACAACATTGACCGGTTGGCCCAACTCGTCTTTCAACAGACCGGCGATCATGCGGCCGGTTGCATCGGTGCCGCCTCCGGCACCCCACGGCACGATGAGGGTAATGGGACGTTCAGGATATTCGGCCGCTGCCGGCAGGGCAGCGATTGCTGTCATAAATCCGGCCATTGCGAACATGGCGGTCTTGCTCAGAACTCTGCGATTTAGCATTTTTTTGTTTCTCCCTTTGTCAATCTGACAAACATTTACCGTCCGTTGTCGTGCTTGATATTGGTGCGAAGGCATTCGCTATCGCGACAAAAGTGTGACCCATGTCAATCAAAGGAACAAGGTGCGATTGTCTGACAATGCAGACATATTCCCGGCCCGAGGTGAAACGGCGGTCTCATACCCTGCAGGATGCCAGCTTGAGAGCCAACCATCATTGGCTTGCTGCGCTGCAGCATAGATGGCATTATATTGCTGCATCGCGTCGTAACCGCTGTTGCTTCGCCCATAGTTCAACAGCATGCTGAATTCAATTACTTTTGAAAGGACAACGTCATTTCCACCGCCGCCTTTGCCAGCCAGAACCCGTCCCAGGTACGCGATACTTCCAAGGATGCCCCATTGCAGGAAGACATTCGCTTGCTTGGACGCATGCTGGGCGACTGCGTGCGTGACAAGGAGGGCAACGAGATTTTCGACCTTGTCGAAAACATCCGCCAGACTTCCACACGGTTGCACAGGTCGGATGACAAGCCATCCCATGACGAGCTCCAGGAC
>JABDRA010000647.1 GCA_013041995.1 Anderseniella sp.
ATACCGCACTGTGCCGCACCAAACTGCAGGAATGCATCCTGCAGGCGGCTCAGGCTGCCATTGCTTTTCAGGCCTTCGATGGTGGTGATCTCAGCCCCGCTGACCTGGCCGACAGCCGTCAGACAGGCACACACGGGATCTCCGTCGACCAGTACGGTACAGGCACCGCAGTCGCCTGCGTCGCAGCCAACTTTCGTGCCGGGCAAATCAAATTCATCCCGCAATACGCCCGACAGCCGTTTGTAGGGCGCACTGGCAACCACAGCCTCTTTGCCGTTGATGCTCAACATGGTGGTCGGTGAGGGAAAATGGCGGTTCAAGTGAGTTCCTCCACACAACCCGCAAGTGCGCGGCGTACGCCTTCCAGTGCCGCATCCAGCCGGTAGCCGGCCGGGGCGCGAACATCATCGATCGGAGACAGGAAATCCAGATGACGCGCTTCAGGGATTGAGTGACTATCCACCAGCTTTGCGCCGACCAGCTCGTTTTCCAGGAGGGTCAAGCGTTGTGCCACAACCGAACAGGCACCGACACTCACCGCCGCTGACTTTACCAGGCCGGCGTCATCGTACTCAAGGCGCGCTGCAACCATGGCAATCGAGATTACCAGATAGCGCCGTGCACCGAGTTTGAAAAAAGCCGACAATCCTTGCGCGCTGGCGTCGGGAATAAAAATTCCGGTGACAATCTCATCACGACGGCGCGCTGTCTGGCGGTTGCCTTGCAGAAACTCGCTCAGACCCAAGCGCCGGCTCGCATGAACGGAGGTCAGTTCAACCTCGGCATCCAGGACGAGCAGTGCAGGTACTCCGTCGGCAGCTGGTGACGCATTGCAGATGTTACCGACAATTGTTGCGCGGTTTTGTATCTGGACGGACCCCACTTCCAGAGCGGCCTGCTTCAGGCAATCAAAGGAGGCAGGCAGATCATCTGCACGCACCAGTTGCGTCCAGGTAGCAAGCGCACCAATGCGCCAGCCCGCATTGTCATCGTCTCGTGAAATTCCGCGCAGCGCATCTATGCGGGAGATATCCAGCACCGGTCCCGCAACCGGTCCTTCACCAAGGCCCGGATAGAAGTCCGTCCCACCGGCAAGCATAACCCAAGCATCTGCCGCCAGAAGCTCAGCGGCTTCCTTCAACGACGTGGGTTGTGCGTACCTCTCCATGCCTGTCCTTTTTGTTTGTACACTAATGATAAGGCCGGTTTTGAAACAGAGTCAATCTCTGTCTATCGTGAACCTCGATTATTGAAATCTGGAATTGAACCATATGCCGGATGGTTTCGTTAAACGACCGGTGCAAATAATATTAAATCACCGGTTACCCGGTCCGATATACCTGTGCCGGGAGTTTTGTGCGCATGAGTAGACTTTCCATTGCTGTCATTGGGTCAGGTATCTCCGCCTTATCAGCAGCCTGGCACCTGTCGCGGTATCATCACGTTACCGTTTTCGAACGCGACAACCGCCTCGGCGGTCATTCAAACACCGTGGACGTGAATACCGGTGATGGTTCGGTGCGGGTCGATACCGGATTCATCGTTTTTAATCCGGCGAGCTACCCGAACCTGGTCGCGCTGTTTGACCATCTGGGCGTGGACACGCCGTCAACAAATATGACCTTTTCCGCGTCGCTCGACGACGGCGGCTATGAATATTCCGGTAGTGGCGCGCGCGGCCTGTTCGGCCAGGTGTCCAACCTTGCGTCACCAAAACACTGGCGCATGATTGCCGACATAACCCGCTTCTTCAAACAGGCCGCTACGGACGCTGCGAGCATTGATCTCACGCTGTCTCTGGGCACCTGGCTCAAACAGAACAGGTATAGCGAGGCCTTTGTCCGCAACCACCTCACACCAATGGCTGCAGCAATCTGGTCTACCCCGTCGGCCGAGGTACTGGAGTTTCCTGCCGCCAGTTTCATGCGGTTCTTTGCCAATCACGGCCTGCTTAAAGCGCGCAACCGGCCGAGCTGGCGCACGGTTGCCGGCGGGTCCAGGCAATATGTCCAGAAACTGGTTGCCGAGGGGAAATTCGAGACACGTACAGATTGTGGAATTACCGGGGTGTCAAGGCAGCCGGGCAGCGTTACAATCACCGATTGTCATGGAGGACGACATGAGTTCGATCATGTGGTGATTGGAACACACGCAGACGAGGCGCTTGCGATGCTGGATGATGCTGATGCAATGGAGAGTAACCTGCTCGGCAAATTCGGCTATTCGAAAAACCTCGCCGTTCTGCATACCGACCCTGCCCACATGCCCAAGCGGCGCAAGCTGTGGTCAAGCTGGAACTACATAGAACGCGCCGACGAGGCGGGGCAGAACCAGCTTACCGTTTCGTACTGGATGAACGCCCTGCAACCTTTGAAGACAAATACCGACCTGTTCGTCACCCTGAACCCGTCAGGCGCGGTTGACCCGTCCAGGGTTCTGAGGCAATTCAATTACAGTCACCCGGTGTTCAATACAGCAGCGATGAGCGCACAGCAGGATTTGTGGGATTTGCAGGGTCGGCGCCGGACATGGTTCTGCGGCAGTTATTTCGGCTACGGATTTCATGAAGACGGCCTGCAGTCCGGTCTTGCCGTTGCAGAAGATCTGACCGGTTCTTCAAGGCCATGGGCAGTGGAAAACCCCTCAGGCAGAATTCATCTCAAACCGCTTCAGGTGCCAGAGCTGAGTCGTGAGGCCGCCGAATGAAGCGCGCCCCTGCAGAAGCCGCACTATATCATGGAACGGTTGTGCACAAGCGGTTCACACCGGTACGGCATCAGCTTTCCTATCGTGTTTTCAGCATGTTACTTCCTCTGGAACATATTGATGAGGTATGCCGCAGAACGAGATTCCTGTCACACAACCGGTTCAACCTGGTGTCTTTCCATGATCGCGACCATGGCTTGCGTGATGGCTCAAGCGTTGCAGAATTTGTCGCAAAAACCATGCGCGCCGGCGGCGTGGACACCAACACATGCGACCTGCTGGTCCTGTGTTATCCGAGAACCCTCGGCTACTGCTTCAACCCGCTGACGACCTACTACGCGGTCAGCAAAGCCGGCGACATAACCGCCATGTTGTATGAAGTGTCGAACACATTCGGTGAACACACCCACTATCTGGTGACCGGCGGCACCACCCGCAACGGTACGCTGGAGCAGGGCTGCGCGAAAGCGTTCCACGTTTCACCGTTCAACGAGGCAGACGGTGAGTACGGCTTCCGCGTCACAACTCCGGGCGAGACCATTTGCGTCGGGGTATCGCTGAGACGCGAAGACAAAGCCATTCTCAATGCGTATTTCAGCGGCAGCAAAACAAAACTGACATCTAAGGCCTTGTTGTCAGCAGTGGCGCGGCAGCCGCTCATGACCTGGAAAGTCATTGCCGGCATTCACTTCGAGGCACTGCGCTTGTGGATGAAGGGTTTGAAACTCCGCCGCAAACCAGGGTTTGACGGTTTGACATTGCACACGACGGAAAGATTTGAACGATGAGTGATGAACTACTTCAGGCGGGCTCGCGACCCTCTAGGTCCCGGCGCAACCTTACCGGTCGGGTGCTTGAATTTCTGGGCAGGCGCATGGTGAAAGATCGCCTGCAGGGACAGCTCACTTTAACACTGCCTGATGGTCATCAGCTTGTTCTGGGGCAAAAATCAGCAGATGGCTTTGACGCCGACCTGACAATAAACTCTTACCGGGTGCTGGAAAAAAGCATCCGGAGGGGGACAGTCGGGTTCGGTGAAGCCTATATGGCAGGCGATGTTGACTGCAGCGATCTGGTGGCGCTGTTCCGGTTTTTCCTGATCAACCGCAGCGCGTTTCATGCCGCCGGCGGCAATCTGTTCAAGGTGCGGCTCGGCGACAAGCTCGCCCATAAAAGGCGCAGAAACACACTTGCCGGCAGCCGCCGGAACATCGAGGCCCACTATGACATGGGCAATGATTTCTACGCCCTGTGGCTCGACCCGGGCATGACCTATTCCAGCGCGTTGTTTGACGGCAGGGACATCAGCCTGGAAACGGCGCAACGGGCCAAATATGCCCGTGCTCTGGACCTGGCCGAGGTTGCAGATGAAGAAACCATGCTGGAGATCGGGTGCGGCTGGGGCGGCATGGCGGAACACGCAGGCCTGGCCGGCAAGACAGTAGACGGCATCACGTTGTCCGGCAGACAGCTTGAATTCGCCCGCGAGCGCATAACGCGGCAAGACCTTGACGGCAAGGTTTCTCTGGCCCTGAAGGACTATCGCGAGGTCAAGGGCCAATATGATGCGATCGTGTCAATCGAGATGATCGAGGCCGTGGGAGAAGAAAACTGGCCGGCCTATTTTGCCACCCTGTCGCGGTTGCTGAAACCGGGAAAGCAGGCCGTCATCCAGGCAATTACAATCGCACCGGAATATTTTGAGCGCTACCGGGCCAAGGCTGACTTCATTCAGCGTTACGTTTTTCCAGGCGGTATGCTGCTGACCGACGATGTCATTTCCGGTCATGCAGCCGATCACGGCATGACGTTGGTGCACACCCAGAAATTCGGTTGCGACTACGCGACGACCCTGCGGTTGTGGAGACAGAAATTCAATGCAGCCTGGGATGAAATCAGCCCGCTTGGATACGACGATAAATTCAGGCGCATGTGGTTGTATTACCTGACTTATTGTGAGGCAGGTTTTGACGATGGTGCTATCGATGTGGGCTTTTACGTGCTGCGCAGGGAGGCGTACTGATCCAGCCAGCCGACGGTTTCGTTAGAGATATCAACGCTCTACTTGATCTCTCAAACTCTGCGCCAGGACCTTAAGAAATGCTTCAACGCAATCCGGATCGCCCCAGCATGCCAACATTCAACATGGCCGAGTACTTTGAAGGCCGCACGCGCGCCTGGGGGTTGTTTGAAACCGTAACCGGCAGGGTAAAAAAATCCTTCGTGGCAGACATCGAAGGTCGCTGGGACGGCAGCGATTTCCTTATGGAAGAAGATTTCACGTTTTCCGATGGAGAGAAGGAAACCCGCACCTGGCGGTTGAAATTCACCGACGACGGCAGTTTCCGGGCAAGCTGCGCCGATACGCCGACCCCTGGAAAAGGCATTGTCAAAGACATGCGAGGTGACCTGAAATACTCGATGGCCCTGAACGTCGGCGGCAGAAAAGTGATGCTGTCATTCTCGGATCTGTTTTACCAGATCGACGAATACACGGTTATCAATCGCGCCAAGGTGAAAAAGTTCGGTATTCCTGCGGGCCAGGTGCTGATTTCTTTTCGCAAGGTATAAATGCCGACACCCTGACGGTGAGGGCGCAGTCACCGTTCAGCAGTCAACCCAACCCCTGGCCAAACGCGGAGACCTCGCCCGGAGGCGAGGCCAGCATCAGGTAAATGCCACTACAGAGGGGGGCAGGCGGCAATTCCCAACGCGTCTTTGCAAACCCGATAGACTTTACTCTGCGGCTTCGCTCGGTGCCTGGTCACACATCTGGGCGATCTGATCACCCAGCATGGAGATGGCATGGCCGACGTCGCGGATCTTGCTGTCCTGCTGCTTGTTTGCCAGCGAGAGTGACGCGGTAAAGTCCATGTCCATTCTCATATTGGCGGCCTTGCAGTTTCCGATCTGCGTATCGAGTTCGGAAAGTTTCTCGCCCAGCGACTGTTCACGCTCGGCCAGTTCACGTTCCACATTGGCGACCTTCTGATAAAGCGCTTCTTCGCGTGCGGCCAGTTCTGCTTCAACCTGGGAAATCTTCTTGTTGAGAGCCTGTTCCCGTTCGGTCACATCCGACTGAACGTAGGTTATCTGCTGCTGCAACATTTCTTCGCGCTTGTTGAGGTCCTCTTCGCGTTCTTCGAGGATTAACAAAAGCTCCTTCAGGCGCGTCTCCGTCATCGTCAGGCTGGGGCCGACGAGAATGTCGCGCAGCGTTTCCAACTGATCAGGTGTGGCTTCGTGCTGCTGCTCTGATACAGAATTGTGACCGACTGGCGCTGGTGCGGTTTCCATGGCTTCGTTCTCCTGCCCACTTGGAGCGGTATTCTTTTTCCGGGTCAGTTTTTTCATCTGTTCATCCTCCGTCCGGTCTGACTCTGCTTCAAACTGGGACACATGCCCCTGCTGCAAGATGTGTTGCATGTACTCATTATCAGCCAGATGGTAGTTGAAACTGGCAAGATTTAGCTCAATTGCTGGCTTTTTCGACCCTCTAGGTCCATTACCCTGGGTAGTCCGCATTTGCTTTTGTCTTTCATTTCAATCACTAATGCTGCGAATTGACGCAAATGCCGTGCCAAACATACCGTTGCGTTATTTTTCGCTGTTTTTCGCCGATAACGTCCGCACTCTGCATTGTCTCAACATTTAACAGGCGTCCCATTTTGATTCACAAGTGAGGCGTAATTCCCTTTTTGAACAACATGTTAAGATCCGAACCAAACCCTGCAAAGTCAGCGCCAGGCATAGCAACACTCATTCTCGTCACCGGGCTTTCAACGCTTTCGTTGAATATGTTCATTCCGTCATTGTCGAAAATAGCGGTGAGCTTCAGCGCCGATTACGGCCTCACCAGCGTTTCGATTGCCGGCTATCTTGGCATGACCGCGATATTGCAGATCGTCATCGGCCCCCTGTCAGACCGTTTCGGCAGGCGCCCGGTCATGCTGGCCGGGCTGCTCATTTTCATCGTGGCGTCGATCGGGTGCCTGCTGGCAACGGACATCTGGACATTCCTGGCTTTCAGAATGGTTCAGGCCAGCGTTATCTGCGGCGCCGCGCTGGCGCCGGCAATCGTCAGGGACATGGTTCCCGCCAGGCAGGCAGCCAGTCTTCTGGGCTATATCAGCATGGCGATGGCAGTTGCCCCGATGCTGGGGCCAATGTTTGGCGGTGTGCTGGACGAGATGTTCGGATGGCGCGCCAGTTTTGTAGCTTTCGTCACCATCGGAACGCTCATTTTCGGCTTGTGCTGGATTGATCTGGGTGAGACCAACCAGCATCCCTCAGATACGTTTGCCGACCAGTTTGCCACATACCCCGAATTGCTGTCCTCGAGACGGTTCTGGGGTTACTCATTGTGCATGACGTTTTCAACAGGCGCATTCTACGCGTTTCTGGCCGGTGTTCCACTGGTCGCCAAGGCACTGTTTGTCATGTCAACCGGGACACTGGGCATTTACATCGGCAGCATTACCGGGGGGTTTTTTGTCGGCAGTTTCCTGTCCGGCCGCTATGCGAAACGATATCATCTGACCACCCTGATGATCGCCGGCAGGGTAACCGCCTGTGCCGGGCTGAGCGCTGGCCTGGCGATATTTCTGGCCGGGTATGTGCACGAACTGTTTTTGTTTGGTGCGACGATTTTCGTCGGCATCGGCAACGGCCTGACGATGCCCAGCACCAGTGTTGGCGCGATGTCGGTCAGACCGCGGCTGGCCGGCAGTGCCGCAGGCCTGTCCGGTGCACTGACCGTGGCTGGTGGTGCCATCATCACGTTTCTGACCGGTGTCATCATCAATGAGCAAAATGGTGTCTATGTTCTGTACGCCATGATGCTGGCATGCTCAGCCCTTGGCCTGCTGGCGGCACTGGCGGTCGGGTGGCTGGATCACCGGGATGCCCGGGACCAGAGTCCGGACAGCCAACAACCACATTGACAACGTTTCAGTATTTGTGATCGGCAAGCAGCAGGCCTGCATAGCCGGTATTGCCGGCAGATGCGTGGCGAACGGTTCTTCCCGGTTCGCTCAGATGCTGCAGTTCCAGTGTCGTGTAGGGCCGTTGCCACAGCCACGGCCGGTTTACCACTGCTTCGATGTCACTGTCGGGCGGCGTGTCATCTGTGAAGGCCAGGAAATACAGTGTGAAGTAACCGCCCGCGACAATCTGTTTTGACAGAAGACGCATGTCCAGGGACCGCTGATAAAGCGCAAGAGCGCCCTCAAGATCCACTACCCGCAAGGTAATCTGCCCGATCCGCGCACCACCGCCCAGCGGCAGGTCCGGATTTCCCGGCGATGTGCGCGGCTGGCCTTCAAATGTGTGCTGCAGCAACTCGATCTGAAAACCCTGTGGGTCAGTCAGATGACACATGTAGCCGATGTCGAGAAACTGGCGCGGCTGTGTGACTGCGACGCCTGCCCGGCTGAGTTGTTCAAACGCCATGTCCACATCCGGGAGCGTGATACCGATCTTCCAGTATTCGTCGGATGCATCATGGACGTAAGGATCTGGAGACGGCGACCGGCGCAGTTCCAGACATGCTGTCGGCCCGCCATATCCCACCCGCAGGAGGTCAGCCGACCGGTCAACGGTCATGCCAAGATGATGGGTATAGAACTCGGCAAGCTTTTCGGGCACGGCCACGTTCAAGGCCACCCCGGCCAGCCTTGCGGCGGTGCGTGACCCGTTAGCGCTCATACCGGCAACTCCCCATGAAACAAGATATCCTCCCGCACAATGGCTGGGATTAACGGGCCCTGACCCTGACAGCTATGACACTTTCACAGGTCGCCAGCCAGCCGCCAGGAGTATGCCGCCGGTTGCCAGGAAAAGCCCGGCCCAAGCCAGCAGGCTGGGCCATTCGCCCAACACCGGTATCGCCACCAGCGCGACCATGCCGGGCACCATGGCCATCATTGCAGCAGTTGCCGACGGGCCAATTGTGCGCACGGCGGTAGTAAACAGCAACACAGCCACCACACTGGGCCCGAGCCCTTGATAGGCACCCTGCAACACTATTTCCGACCAGGGTGCCACATGCACCGCCTTGGGCAGAAATGCCAGATAAAGCAGGCCGAACCACGCCAGGTTGACCGTTGGAATACACACCATTGCCTGCATGGGGGTGAGTTGCCAGGCCTTGGTACCGATCATGTTTATGGCAATGAAAAGGGCCGAGCCGATAAACATGAGATGGCCGATCCACGCATCGGGCGCCACGCCGACGGTATCCCGGTCCCAGCCGATCAGGCCGCAGCCAACCAGTATCACGGCCATGCCGACAATTTTCCACGCATCTGGCCGGTCTTTCAGCCATATCCAGCCCAAAACAGCCGCGAAGACCGGCAATGTGCCGTTCATCATGATGCCGGCGTGCGAGGCCGGCGCAAACTGGAAGCCACCGAATGCCGGCAGCAGGTAGGGGACACCCTGGCCGCAGGAAATGAGGAAAATCTGCCACCAGCGCAGGTTTCGCGGCCAATAGCGCCACACGAAAGGTGCCACGGCGATAGTTGCAACGACGAAGCGCAGCGCGACCATGTCGTAAATGGTCAGCGTCTGAACAACGCCGAGCCTTGATACCACAACCCAACCAGACCAGATCAAGACGACGCCCAAGGCGGCAAACCATCCGATCAGGGGGCGGGCGGGATCAGACATGGCGGTGGGGTTTCCTGAACGATCATGAAGTTTTCAGAAGGCCGGAGTCGGCAGTCCGAAGGGCGGGTCAAACAAGGCGGGAACAGAATTTTTACGTCCGCAGCCTGCTCTAACACACTCGCGACAAGACGGTTTATGACATTTTCAGCTAGCATCCATGCGCCAGCACGCAGGCATCGGCATCATCGCTGCAATCAGCCAGCAGGCCATCGTCACCGGCGGCAAGTGCTTCGCACTCCGACTTGTAGGACAG
>JABDRA010000648.1 GCA_013041995.1 Anderseniella sp.
ACCTATGTCCGCCAGCATCCGGTCATCAAGGTCATGCAGGGCACGAACCTTTGAACGCGCGCGCCAGTTGCGGATTAAACCTGACAATGAGAACCCGGTGGCAGCCGGGCGAACCTGTTGGATGGTGCAATCAGTCATTGTGCAATTAGTCATGGCACTAATCTCCTGTTGGCGGAAAACCGGTTTTAACGGTCTTTCACAGTGGGCCGCCGGGTCACAGCGGGAGTTGCTGGTCATATTGACTGTCTGCAATATGCGGCTTGACTGACCATCAATCCAACGAATAGTATTTATGGCAATCATCAACAATATTGATGGAAACGCTATGCTGCCCAACCTGGATGTCGACCTGCTCAAGACCTTCGCCATATTGGCGGAAACCGGCAATTTCACCCGCACCGCGGAAGAGGTTGGCCGCACCCAGTCGGCTGTTTCCATGCAGGTCAAACGCCTGGAAGAGCTGGTCGGAAAACCGCTGATTGCGCGGGTCGGGCGGACCAATTCACTGACTTCAGACGGCCAGATGATGCTGGATTATGCCCGCCGCATGATCCATTTAAACGACGAGGCAATAACGGCTTTCACCAAGCCGGAAATTACCGGTCATGTGCGCTTTGGCACCCCGGATGACTATGCGGACCGCATCCTGCCTGACGTGATGGCGCGGTTTGCCCGCACCAATCCGAAAGTTCAGGTGGATGTCGACTGCCGGGCCAGCCGCACCATGGTGGACATGGTGACATCCGGTGACCTCGACCTGGCCATGATTACGTGTGAGAGCGACATCGCCAATGCACAAATCATCCGCTCCGAACGCCTGCTGTGGGTGACTTCGGCGCGCCATTCAGTACATCGCAGTGAAATACTGCCGGTGGCCCTGTCGCAGTTCGGATGTGCCTGGCGGCAGATGGCGCTGGACGGACTTGAGGTGATCGGGCGTCCCTATCGGCTCGCTTATTCCAGTTCCAATTCAGTGGCGATCACTTCTGCCGTCCTTGCCGGACTGGCCATTGCCGCCATTCCTGAAATCTGCATGCGGCCCGGCATGCGCGTACTGAGCGAAACTGACGGGTTCCCGCCGCCGGGAATGTTCGATATCGGCTTGATCAGATCATCAAAATCCAATGCCGCCATCGACAGCCTCGCCTGCCATATTGCCGACGCCATGTGCCAACTGACACCTGCCGTTGCGGCGGAGTGAACGTTGTTTGACAGCGGCTGCGGCATCCAGGACATTTGCTGATCTGCAATATGCCCGGACTTCGGATGACATCGCCGGCCAGTCGATCCTTACCCCAGGCTCAAAGTCGGCGGCTAGTGTCCATTATCAATCGCGGCGGCAGAGGAATTGGTTCGCCCGTGACCTCCACTCCAATCTCAAGGTCGGAACGCCAGCGAACGATCACAGGCAGCAATTCCTCTTTGGATTCGATCAACAGTTCAAATTTGTCGGGCACTGCGACATCACCTAATAATCTCAGCTTCATTCCTGAGTTCGACTCATCGCGAATCTGGCAATTTACTTGATACCGACGGTTATGGAATACGACCTTGGCACTCCGCAGACACCGGTTTCGCGAGGTTTCTCTTTTTTGATCGAACGCGAGACCAATAGCCGGACTCAATTGTTCTTTAGGCTTGCTGACCTGTCCAATATCAGCGCTGGCCGAAGGCACCGGGTGCGGCTCCGGCGGAACTGCAGTTGCGGTATCATCCCATGCGCCTGACGAAACCAAGGTTGGAGGACTGCGCGGGTTGATACGATCTTTCAGCGCTCGCATGCGAGCGAGGAGGCTTTCAGGCTAGGAATTGGCAACGGGTTGAGTGTCAGGAGGAGAAACTTGAACAGATTTAATTGGCCTCATGTCTGGTTTTGTCATCAGCTGGCATGCTCCTCAAGCAACCAGCAAACAGGACTCCATGAAGCTTGCGTGGAACTGGAGATGACCAATTCGAGGCAGCCTGCAAATAGCTGGAAATCAAGGCCGGATTACCCTTGCGATCATGTCGGCACTGTTACCCGGGCGGGATGAAACATCATGGTCCTGCTCATCACAACCCGCCTGTACTGAATAATACCAACGGGCCCGTTGGTAGAAGGTCCATCTCAACTTGCAAGATGATCAACAAGGTACCTCGTCAATCCCAGTCTTGGAGCATTCTGGGGCCAGACCGCATAAATTCCGATGTCTTCAACATGCCAGTCAGGCAGAACATACTCCATCAGCCCGTCATTGATGTCGTCCTCGGCAAGAAAATCCGGAACAAACGCCAATCCGGTTCCAGCGCGGGCAAACTGATAAAGGGCATGTGCGTCGTTCACGGCGATGCGGGAAGCCGGTTTCAAGGTCACGGTCTTGTGCCCGGCTTTTTGAAACTTCGTCTTGGTGGTTCTGACCGGAGAAAGCTCCAGCCAGTCCCAATCGTTCAAATCTTCCGGTGACGTTGGTTCTCGCCGCGAGACCAGATAGGACCTGGCGGCAACAAGCCGGCGATCTACGCTGCCGAGTTTGCGGGCAACAAGCGCGCTGTCCTTAAGCCAGCCCATTCGTATCGCCAGGTCGAATCCATCCCCGATCAAACTCTTGCGGGTATCTGAGAAATCGACCGATATCTGAACTTTTCCATTGGCCAGCAAAAAACCGGCGATTTGTTCGACCAGCTTTGAACGCGCCAAGACCGCAGGCATTGTAATGCGCAGTTCTCCGGACGGTTCGCGAGTTTGATCAGAGACAGATCGAAGACCTGTTTCTGCCGCGTCAATCATGGCGCGTGCGGATGAAAGTAAACGTTCGCCGTCGCGTGTCAAAGACAAGGTGCGTGTTGATCGATAGATCAAAGCGGTACCAAGCCGTTTTTCCAATTCCGATACCTGATGACTTACCACCGACGGCGACAGCTTCATGGCCCTTGCTGCAGCCCGGAAAGAGCCGTGATCGATTGTCCTGACGAAAATCGCCATCTGGCGAAGTTGATTTATCATGCAAAATTTCCAAACAGTGTATTTTTATTATTCTATATTATCTTTTAATAAGCGTTCGTCCATGCTCTGGAGGAAGGAAGCCGTGTCAAAAAAATTTCGACCGGCAGTTCCGGGAAACCAGGAGAACACAATGACCAAATTCAGAGTAATAATTGCTGCTCTTGCACTGCTGCTCATGCCCATGACAAACGCCGCAATGGCAGATGACAAGCCACTTGTTCAGACCTTTTATGACTTTCTTAGCAATCCCGCGTCCGACGCACACGCTGACGCTTTCAAATCAGCAACTACGGCAAGTTGGGGCAGCATTGGTGACTATTCAGGAAAAATCAAAACGCGTGATGCTTTCATTGGCCAGGTCGGCGGGTTCGGCAAACTGATTCCCGACCTGACCTGGGCGGTGGAAGAAATGATCCAGGCAGGCGATCGCGTCGTGGTGCGCAGCCGGGCCACGGGAACTCCGACCGGTCCATTGTTTGGCGTGGATGGCAAGGGCAAGAGCTTTGACATCCTGACGATTGATATTCACACAATCGAAGACGGCAAGATTACTCGAACATATCATGTCGAGGACTGGGCCGGCGCACTGCGCCAATTGAGCGCCAAGTAAACCTCATGTTGCGGGCCGGGCAACGCTGTGCCCGGCCGCTCTTCTCCAGGCAGAGGATACGCCAGAATGACAAAACGCTATTCCTTTGTGAGACCGCTGGGCGGAACCGACTACGAATGGTCAGCCGATCATGCGTACGTGAAAGTTTCCGCTCACGACACTGACGGTCACTTCACCTTGATGGAAGACAATCTGAAATCCACGTTTGCCCTGGGTCTTCATCGCCATGACCATCATGCGGAGACGTTTTACATATTGGAGGGTAATCTGGACTTCCATGTAGACGGGGACTGGATAACGGCTCCACCGGGAAGCTGTCTTCATATCCCACCCGGTATTCCGCACGCCTGTGTGATGAGCGAGGCAAATGCTTCTGCGCGGATGCTGATGATCTTCCAGCCGGCAGGTTTTGATCTATATCTGGCGGAACTTGGCAAAATGAGCGATCAACAACTCAATGCCCCGCTCAAGATGCAGGAACTGGCTCGAAAATACGATATTATCAACCTCGGTGACGTTCCCGAGCGAGGCGAGCCAGTTATCAAATAACAACTCGCGCACGACATGCTGGTTTGGCAATGACGGCCTTTGAACGGGTCTGATTGAATGCCCGGTACCGGCATTGCGCAATTGTTCAGTTCGTGCAAACCGAAGGTCGACCTGGCAAACCCAGCCGACAGTAGCGCGGCTGAAGGGACCCCAGATTACAGATACGACTTTTCTCGGCCTGTCACTCGAAACATGTCATAAATGGATCGGAAGACCCCTGCTCCTGCAACCCGCAGTTGCTCGGATATGAACGCAAGATTGCCATTGCATTCGACAAAGCCACATTGTGGTCAATATATTCATTTTGACTGAGGCTAAGGGGGGAGGCGTGATGCGGCTTCCACTATCAAGGGATGGCTCCTGAAGGTTCTTTCTCGCGCACGTGTAAAGTACACGAGTGACGAGTAAGGTGGTTGTGGGTTGTGTAAAAATGCAGTGTGATCCGAACAAGGACTACTTCGCGATATTGGGATTGTCTTCCGAGGCACATCCGGAGGTGGTCAAGGCGGCCCATCGGGCGCTGGCGAAGAAATTTCACCCCGATCTCCACACAGGCGAAGATCCCGAAGCCGAGAAAAGATTTCAGGAAATACAAGAGGCCTATGAAGTTCTTCGCGACGAGGACAAGCTGAAGCAATATATGGACCTGCGCGCGCGGATCCAGATGCAGCAGCAACAACAGGCAACACCGGCAGAACCCCATATCCGTCCGAGAGTCTATCTGAAGCTGGACGACAGATGGGATCACCTGGTTCGACAGCACCCGGAACTCAGCCAGCGCTATGCGAAATTCTGCTTTCTGTCCCACAAGCTCGGAAGACAGTACAAGCTGATCATTCTGGGGGCTCCGGATCCTGCTCGCTTCAAGCGTATGGGAGCGAAGCTGGAACGGCAATTCTACAGAAGGCATTTCTCCTATCACCGGAACCTGCAGACACTGGCCAAGAGACTGGCTGCCAATCACAGACGGCATGCCGTGCGGATGCTGCAGGCGGAGATAAAAGGCAGGCGATTTGTGTCAAAACGCAGCAGGTCCGAAATACTGTGGCGTTACGAATCGAGATACCTGCAGACCGCAGCTGCCCCGGTAAGAGCTGCCAACAGGTCATCACAACGCACCCGCGTTCAACGCGGTGCGGCTCGCCGGCATTATCCAGGGCAACAACGCACCACACTCAAGTCAAGCCGTAACCGGCCAATTGCCTGGTTATGCATGGGGATGGCGGTAGCGCTCGGCGCGCTTATCGTCGTCGGCCCGTTGTTGGCACCATCCGAGATCGGTCTGAACCAACAGGCTCAGGCTCAGGCCCAGACCCTTGGCCGGTCCAATTGTGTGATCACGACACCGCTTGCCACCTCTGCGGAACAACTCAATAAGGACGTCTGTTAAGGGCGCTGAACTCAGAGCCGCTGTTCACAGCAGTCAAAATTAATGACGGCTTTTGGAATTCGGTTGCTAATTCGAAATCGCAACGACATCAATCGCAATCCGACAGTTCTCAATGCCCAGTCCTCGCACCGGCAGTCCTGTGGAGGCCGGGCCGGGGCTGGTATAGAATCCGTGCCGCACTTTCATATTGCCGTGCAGTTCTTCTTCCGTTGCGCCGCCGGTATAGTGAGCCGTCAGCTTGACCACATCGGCAAAACCCGCTCCTGCGGCACGCAGGCCGGCATCGAGTCCTTGCATGATCATTGAAGTCTGCCCAACCAGGTCGAGGCTCGGATCTGCACATGTCCCGCTGCCCCAGATCATTCGTCCGGATTTTTTCAATGTCAGGCGCAATCCGTGATCAGTGTTTGTGTCTGTGAAGACAACAACGGGTTCCTTGCCGAATGACAAAGCGGCGGCAAAAACGGGAAGTGCTGGCTTGGCCAGCCGGACCAGCGCATCGGGATTTGACATCAACTGAAGCTGTTGAGCACCGTGCGCAATCGCAGCTACCTGACTGTCATTGCCACAAACCATCCAGAGGTCGCCAAGCAAATGATCATGATGCAGTCCATGCCGGTTCAGGGCATCGACTATGAACTGCGCCGATTCCGCTGATACCGCGCATTCGCCGGGAGACTGCCGGATATATGCCCAGACCTGCTCACCGGTATCAACTATTTCCAGACGAACCCCTTGTGCTTCAAAAGGAGTACGCACCTGCAGGTTACCGGCGGCGAAAACATCAACCTCGATCAGCATGCCGTCATAGTAGAAGTGCGGCACCGGGATCGGCACGATGAGCGGGCCATGTTGAAATCGCGCTGCGATCAAGGCCAGCGCATCGCTGGCTTCGTGCGCAGTCGTGGCAGCAAAATAGACCTGCAACTTGCCGACAGATGATGACACGAAGCCTGCCCGTGCCATGACGGTTTCAATCATGTCGCAGACGAATTCCGTCTGGGCCAACAAATCCCCCGGCGCGTACACGGCGCCCCGATCGCTCAGCGGGCACTGCCCGCAGGTCCAGCCCAGGTCGCCATCGCGCACCGCAGTTGATACCGGCACATCAACCCGCATGGCAAACACGTCAAACGGTACATAGGAACGCCTGGCCATGTGACCCGCCTATCTTCCCGGCGGCACGACCTCATAGCCTTTTTCTTCCGGCTCGTCGTCGACCAGGTCGTCCGGGAAACCATCGGCCAGAACAGACAGGCCGGTTGCGTCTTCCAGGCGCCTGATAATGTCGTCGGAATTGGCGCGCTGGCCATAGCGGTTCTGACCGTCCTTCATGATGTCGATGATCATCGGCGAGATTTCCAGCGGCACATTGTTGCGCTCCGCAATGGTCTGGAACAGGCCGATATCCTTCAACACCAGGTCGATGGTGAACTTCACATCGCGTGAACCGTTGAGGATCAGCTGGCTTTCGGTCTCGTGCACAAACGAGGTGCCCGATGAAATCTTCATGGCCTCATAGGTGGTCGCCAGGTCCATGCCCGCCGCCTTCATTGTAACCAGCGCCTCACAGCAGGTGAGCAGGTTTGCCGTTGCCAGATAGTTGGTCATGACCTTCAGCGTGGAGGCAGACCCCAACGGCCCGGTGTGCAGCACCCGGCGGCCCAGAACGGTGGTGAGCGGCAAAATCTTTTCGAAGGTGTCGCGTTCGCAACCCGCAAAGATCGAGATGTTGCCCGTATCGGCACGATGGCAGCCGCCCGACACCGGACAGTCTACCGGCTCCGCACCCTTGGCTATCACCTTGGCGCCCAGGCGCTTGACTTCCGCTTCGTCGGTCGTCGACATCTCCATCCAGATCTTGCCGGGCGACAGGCCGTCAAGAATGCCGTCGGTCCCTTCCATGACATCTGCGCAGGCTGCCGGGGACGGCAGGCAGGTGATGATGACATCACACATTTCAGCCATCTGCTTCGGACTGCCGGCCCAGCCTGCCCCGCGATCAATGAACTTCTGTGCGGCGTCCCGATCCAGGTCGCGGACGACCGTGTCGATACCATTGCGAATAAGGCTGCCGGCCAGCTTGCCGCCAACATTGCCCAGTCCGATAAACCCGACCTTCATGGCCGTTCTCCCATTAATTCTCGTGGTTGAAATCAATCGTTCCAGGCTGCGTGGTTTTCGCTTGGCGCGATGTGCAGCCCGTCGTCATCTTTGTAAGGGTTGGCCAGGGCCACTTCCTCGTTCAGTTCCACGCCGAGGCCCGGTTCCTTCGGTGGAATGACGAAACCGTCCTCAAACTGCATCGGCTTCATCAGGATGTCGGAGTGAAAACCGCCCCATTGCTCGATGCTTTCGAGGATCAGAAAATTCGGTGAACACGCGGATATCTGCACATTCGCAGCGCCTTCAATGGGCCCGCAATACAGGTGCGGCGCGATCTGTGCGTAATGGGCTTCCGCCATGCCCGCAATTTTTTTCGCTTCCAGCAGACCACCGACACGGCCGAGCGCCATCTGCAGGATTGACGCTGCGCCCAGTTCCAGCACCCGGGCAAATTCATACTTTGTGGTCAGGCGCTCACCGGTTGCAATCGGCACACTGGTCGAGCGGGCAATCTTTGCCATTTCTTCCGGCATTTCCGGCGGGCACGGCTCTTCAAACCACAATGGATCGAAAGGCTCCAGGCGGCGCGCCATGCGGATCGCACCGGCGGTGGTAAACTGCCCGTGGGTCCCGAACAGGAGGTCCGCCTTGTTGCCCACGGCTTCGCGGATTTTGCGGCAGAACTGTTCTGACACGTCCATGCGCTCGAGGCTCGGCATGTGCGGGTCAAACGCCGTGTAAGGCCCGGCCGGATCGAACTTCACCGCTGTAAAACCCTGGTTGACATAGTGCAGCGCACGTTCTGCCGCAACGTCCGGGTTGTTGTACACATCATTGCTTGCGTCGGTGTAGGCATAGGCGTCTATATCGGCATCTGCGTACAGGTATGTGTAGGAGCGCAGCCGCTCATGTACACAGCCTCCCAACAGCTCATACACAGGCTTTTCCACAGCCTTTCCACAGATATCCCACATGGCCATTTCAATGCCGGACATGACGCCCATCAGCGAAATGTCGGGACGGCCCGAATAGCCTCTCGTATAGGCCCTGCGCCAGAAGGCCTCTATGTGAAACGGGTCATTGCCCTCGACATTGCGCTGGAAAACGTCCTCGATCATGGCGACCACCACATCGGGCGCAAAGCTCGCTGTGTAGACTTCACCAACCCCTTCGATGCCGTTATCTGTGACAAGCTTCAGGAAGATGAAATAACGCCCGCCGCGGCGCGGTGGCGGATTGCCCACGATAAAGATTTTCAGGCCGGTGATTTTCATGCGCGTTGCGCTCCAGAACACAGTCTTGCGGGGTTATTCCAGGTTTCAGAATGCGTAATCGCGTTAGACACGGGTAACGTCACCATTCCAGTTGCCTTCATACAGCGCCAGCAATTCATCAGCGTTGGATTTGCCCGACTGGGCAATTTCATCGAGCACATC
>JABDRA010000654.1 GCA_013041995.1 Anderseniella sp.
TGTTGCTCTAACACTTTGAAAGCGATCAGGTTTATGATTTTTGGTTGGTTCAACCAAAAATCATCCTGATCTAGCCCTAGAATATCGCCTGCCAGTCGTCATGACCGGCGTCCTGCAGCGCCTGGATGCCTGCCTGCCTGGCCGGGCGATGATCTTCGGTATCCGGTTTGAACGCTACCGCCTTAAAGGCTGCCAGCACTTGCGGGTCAAACCTGTTTTCGGTTGCGCCTGCGATGCACAGCGCCAGGTACCAGTCAAAGGGTATCAGGGCATGGTCATGGCGCTGCGGCATATAGGTTGCAGTTGAAATCAGGTTGCCGTCACCAACCATTGTCACCTGAAAATCATCATCCCGGGTATAGCCGTGACCCAGTCCTTCAATCCGGTCCAGCACCGGCATGTCATCTGCGGCGAGTTCATAGACAACACCGGGCTGAACCGCACCTTTACGCTGTACCAGTCCGGCCTTGCCGGAGCCGTCACCGCCCGGTTTGGTGAAACTGACCGTCCAGCCAGCAGTCATTGCAACACCAACGACACGTGCAGAAGGGCAGCGGGCCGTCAGGCGGGTGGACAGAAGATTGGAGCCATAGGCGAAGTACAAACTGGTATGCATCAAACGGGCCTTGCCGGTGTTTCACAGATAGTGCCATGCTGCCAGCACCATGGCTTTTGAACAACAGGGAATGCGTACATGATTGTCGAAACACTGGAAGGACTTGCCTCACAACTGCAAAACGGCAAGACCACCTCGCGGGACCTGACAGAGGCCTGCCTGGCGCGCATTGAGGATGATGCCGGAGAGGGCGTACGGGTTTTCCTGTCGACCGATGCTGAAGGCGCGATTGCGACTGCGGATTTCATGGATGCGCGCCGCCGTGCCGGCCGGGCACCATCGCCTTATGCCGGCATTCCCATATCTTTGAAGGACCTGTTCGATGTGGCGGGCGAAGTAACTGCCGCAGGTTCCACCATCTTGCGCAGCAGCGAACCTGTGACAGCGGATGCAACCTGCGTGGCGCGCCTGCGCGCGGCAGGCTTTGTGTTCCTGGGCCGCACCAACATGACCGAATTCGCCTATTCGGGTGTGGGTATAAATCCGCATTACGGTACGCCGAAATCCGTCTGGGACCGGGCGCACGGACGCATTCCCGGCGGGTCTTCGTCGGGTGCTGCGGTGTCGGTGGCCGACGGTATGGCCTATATGGGGCTTGGAACGGATACCGGCGGGTCGTGCCGGGTGCCGGCAGCCTTCAACGGCATCGCCGGATACAAGTCTTCAACGGGCCGGGTTCCCAGAGATGGTGTGTTTCCGCTGTCGGATACACTGGACACCGTTGGTCCGCTGGCCAACTCGGTGCAGTGCTGTTCAACCATCGATGCCATGATGGCCGGTGACCGCACAGGCAGTCTGCTGGCCCGCGACCCGGCAACCCTGCGCTTCGGCATTTTGCAGCATGTGGCGATGGATGCCATGGACCCGGAAGTGGCAACTGCGTTTGACGCCGCCGTAAAGACACTCGGCAGGGCAGGCGTTGTGTTTTCGGAAGTGCCGTTTCCGGACCTGACCGAACTGCCGAGCCTGAATGCCAAGGGTGGTATTTCAGCTGCAGAAGCCATGGATGTGCATGCCGACATGCTGGAACGCCATGGCGACGAATACCATCACATGGTGCGCACCCGCATCATGTCGGGCCTCAATGTCACCGGACCCGAACTGGTGGCACACTATCGCCGGCGCAAGGAGATGATCGCGAAATTTGCCCGCCTGTGTTCCGGTCTGGACGGATTCATCCTGCCGACCGTGCCGATACTGCCGCCACTGATTTCCGAAGTTGAAAAGGATGAGCGTTATGGTCCGCTGAACTTCCTGTGCCTGCGCAATACGTTCCTGGGCAATTTCCTCGACAGTTGCGCGATTTCGGTCCCGATGACAGCGCGTGGCGAAGCACCGGCCGGCATCATGATCATGCGTCTGCATGGCCAGGACACCGAATTGTTCAATACGGCAGCCGCCGTGGAAACCATCCTGAACAAGGCGTTGTCATGAAAACCGAAACCATCAGGCTGATCGATCTGCGCACGGTGTGCATCAAGGCACTGAAGGCCGCCGGCTGCGATGATGCAAATGCCGATGCGATTTCCGGTACCGTGTGTGCGGCAGAGCGCGATCACTGCCACAGCCACGGCGTTTTGCGGATGCCCGGCTATCTCAAATCCTTCGCCAACGGCAAGGCCAACCCGACCGCCACGCCAACATGGGAAAAGACAGCACCGGGGGTTATTCGCGGCGATGGTGACAATGGCTTTGCGCCCCTGTCCTTGAACACGATGGCAGGTGATGTCGGCGATCTGGCGAAACAACAAGGTGTTGCCTGTCTGGCGCTGACCAACATGCATCATTTTGCAGCGCTGTGGCCTGAAATGGAACTGATGACGCAGCAGGGGCTGGTGGCGATGACCATGACCTCTGCGTTCCCGATCGTCCCGCCGCCGGGCGGTGCAAAGCCGTTGTTCGGCACCAACCCGATTGCGTTCGGATGGCCGCGCGACAATGGCGAGGCGGTGATTTTTGACATGGCCACGGCGGCCAGGGCGCATGGTGAAATTCTCATGGCGGCGCGCGAGGGCAAGCAATTGCCGCCCGGCACGATCATCGACAAGAACGGCAATCCGTCGACCAATCCGGACGATGTTCACGGCGGGGCAATCCTCGCCTTCGGCGGGGCCAAGGGCGCGCTTGTATCGATGATGGTGGAACTCATGGCGGGTGCGCTGATGGGCGAGCCGTTCAGCTTTGAAACCGCAAAGAAGGTCGAACCCGACGGGTTGGCCAACCGGGGCGGGCAATTGATCATTGCCATTGATCCGGCACGCTTCGGTGATGCGAGCGGATGGGCTACACATGCCGAGGCGTTATTTTCCGAGATGATCAAACAGGACGGTGTCCGTATGCCCAGCGGGCGGCGCTATGAAGCGCGCCGCATGACCGAGGCCAGCGGTACTGTCGATGTGGCGTCGGATCTGTTGGGGCAGGTCAAGACTGCGGCAGGGTGATGCGGCTGGCGTTCCATGCCATCGGGGTCGTATTTCTCACCTTGCTGACACAGATCGGCGGCCTGGTGTGGGTAGGCACCGCTGTGATTACGCACAGACTGCACAAACGGCGGCTTGTCAAGCTTGGCGTTTTTCTGTTGATTTATGCCGGCATTTCGCTTGCCGCTGTGAGTATTGCGCCGGTGTTCGGCAGGGTGGCATTGCCCTGCTTTGCGACCGGCCAATCGCAACTGGCAATGCAATCTCCGCTGTATTGCGTATTGAACCGGCACTATGTGTCGAAGCCGATGTATCAAGCAGCCAACAATCTCGCCGCGGATATGGACCGCCGGTTCCCCGGAACACTGACGCAGGCGCTTGATGCCAATTTCCCGTTTCTGGACGGGTTTCCGCTGCTGCCGCATCTGTCGCACAATGACGGCAACAAGCTGGACATTGCGCTCTTCTATGCCGATCCCAGTACGGGAAAATACATTCGAGGCAAGACCAGATCACCAATCGGCTATTGGGGATTTGAGCGCCCGGAGCGAGGCGCTGAGTTGCCGTGCGATGGCCGGCATGACATTCTTACCGGGCGCTGGGATATGGGCTGGTTTCAGATATTCAACAGCGTTGTTGCGCTGGATCGCCCGAGAACCCGTGCAGCGTTTGAATGGCTGACAACGCACGACAAGGGAGGCAAGGTGGGGGTGACGAAAGTGTTTGTTGAACCTCACCTTGGAAAATCACTCGGCGTTGAAAGTGATATACTGCGTTTTCAGGGCTGCCGGGCTGCCCGGCACGATGACCACATTCATTTTCAGGTGGGCAGATAGACGTTCATACAGGGCCGAAATTCTCATCAAAGAATTTCAGCCAGTTGGCGCCCATCACCTTGGCTGTGTCCTCATGCGACATGCCGATGGCTTTCAGTCCGGTTGCGATATTGCCGAAATCCTTGTTGCCGGTGAACCAGCTTGGCTGGGGCGGGAAGCCGGCATTGTCTTTTGAGCCTTCGCCATAGTCGATCTGTTTCGACCAGCGGCCAACCCGCATCCATTCCACGACACTGTCGGGCTGATCCTGGCACAGGTCCGATCCGATGCCGAGACGATCAATGCCGATCATGTCGGCGGTGCGGGCAACCATTTCACAGAAGCTTTCCACCGTGCACTCCGGCCCACCTTTGAGGTGATGCGGATACAGTGAAAAGCCCAGCATGCCGCCGGAGGCCGCAAGTGCCTTCAACACCGTGTCTGACTTGTTGCGCAGGCCGTCGTGCCAGAATTTCGGATTGGCGTGGGTGATGGCGATGGGGCGGGCGGAATGGTCTATGGCTTCCAGGGTGGAGCGCTCGGCTGAATGGGACATGTCGACCACCAGGCCGACGCGGTTCATCTCGCGCACGACTTCGCGGCCCATCCGGGTCAGGCCGCTGTCTTCGGCCTCGTAGCATCCCGTCGCCAGCAGCGACTGGTTGTTGTAGGTCAGCTGCATGAAGCGCACGCCGAGCGTGTGCAGGATTTCCACCAGGGAGATATCATCCTCGATCGGTGAACAGTTCTGCAGGCCGAAGAAGATGGCGGTGCGTCCCTGCCTGTTGGCTTTGCGCACGTCATCGCCGGTGGTGCCCTTGACGATCAGATCGGGAAACTGTTCGAACCGCCGGTTCCATTGTTCCAGGTTGGCGACCGTTTCACGAAAGTTCTCGTGATAACAGATGGTGACATGCACCGCGTCCACGCCGCCGTCGCGCATCTGCCGGAAAATCTTCTCCGAATAGTTGCAGTACTGCAATCCATCTATCAGCACGTGGCAACCCTCCAGGACCATTGCATTGAAAGCCCAAACTGGCAGAAAGGCGGCCGCTTGACCAGTATGCAAAATAGCAGCGCTGACGTGCGGATCGCAGGTCTGGCCAGAATCGCATAACGGCCCCATTATAGTATTCGCAGCTTTCGGTGATTTTCTGCAAAACAACCCGTCAGCCGAGTGAAACGATCAAAAAACCAGTTAAAACAGCGGTTTAATTTTTTTCTTGCAATGAGAACAAAATGAGTACAATACTGAGGAACAAAGCCGGAACGAACAGATTGTCTGGCGAGCAGCAACGCAATATGAAATAAGGAGCATGAGTGTCATGGGGCAAACGAACCTCAAAGTTGTGGAAAGTGGTTCAATGGACAAGAAAAAGGCTCTGGAAGCTGCGTTGGGGCAGATTGAGCGGGCTTTTGGAAAAGGCTCGGTGATGAAGCTGGGCTCCAGTTCGTCCATCGAGGTCGCTGCCATTTCATCAGGCTCCATCGGCCTGGATATTGCGCTTGGTATCGGCGGTCTGCCGACAGGGCGCGTGATTGAGATCTACGGCCCTGAATCTTCCGGCAAGACAACGCTGGCGCTGCATGTTGTAGCCGAGTGTCAGAAACGCGGCGGCATTTGCGCCTTCGTCGACGCTGAACATGCACTTGACCCGATTTATGCCCGCAAACTCGGTGTCGATGTGGACGAATTGCTGATTTCACAGCCGGACACCGGCGAACAGGGTCTTGAGATTGCCGATACGCTGGTGCGTTCCGGTGCTGTTGAAGTTCTGGTGATTGACTCCGTGGCTGCCCTAACGCCGCGCGCTGAACTCGAAGGCGACATGGGTGACTCTCTACCGGGCCTGCAGGCCCGCCTGATGAGCCAGGCGCTGCGCAAGCTGACCGGGTCGATTTCCAAGACCGGTTGCATGGTGATCTTCATCAACCAGATCCGCATGAAGATCGGTGTCATGTTCGGTAACCCTGAAACCACAACAGGCGGCAACGCGCTCAAATTCTATTCATCGGTGCGTCTCGACATTCGCCGCATCGGCGCGATCAAGGATCGTGACGAAGTGGTTGGCAACCAGACCCGTGTGAAGGTTGTGAAAAACAAGGTTGCACCGCCATTCCGGCAGGTTGAATTCGACATCATGTACGGTGAGGGCATATCCAAGGTTGGAGAACTGCTTGATCTCGGTGTCACCGGCGGTATCGTTGAAAAGTCCGGCTCCTGGTTCTCCTATAATGGTGAGCGGGTGGGCCAGGGCCGCGAGAATGCGAAAAACTTCCTGCGCGACAACCCTGATATTGCCACGGCCATTGAAGCCGCCATCCGCGAAAATGCCGGGCTTATTGCTGACCGGATCATTGATCCTGAAAGCGTCAAGGCCGATGCGGACGGTGTCATCG
>JABDRA010000655.1 GCA_013041995.1 Anderseniella sp.
TCCTATGACTGATCTGAAGTTGAACCCCGCAGTAGCAAGCCTGGAAGAAGAGGGCGCCTTCTTTGTTCTCGACAAGGCGTTGAAGATGAAGGCGCGAGGCCGTCCGGTTATCAATCTCGGCATCGGCCAGCCGGACTTTGCGCCACCGGCCCATGTGCTGCAGGCAGCGCTCAAGGCGGTCAGGGATGGGCCGCACGGATACACCTCCCCGGTCGGCATGCCTGCTTTACGCGACGCTGTCGCAGCTAATGTGTCCAGCCGCTATGATGTGCCGGTTGATGCGGATCAGGTGGTGATTGTGCCTGGCGGCAAGGTCACGATTTTCTTTGCCTGCATGGTGTTCGGCGGCGCCGGGACAGAAATCCTGTATCCCGATCCCGGGTTTCCGCCTTACCGGGAAGCCATCAAGGCGGCATCGGCCAAGCCGATCCCCTATGCCATTCGCGAAGCCAGGAATTTCGGCTTTGACGCTGATGAGGTGCTGTCCCAGATCACACCTGCAACGCGCCTCATCATCATCAATTCACCGGCCAACCCGACCGGTGGTGTGGTGGAGGCTGGTGAACTCGACAAGCTGGCTAAGGGTCTGGAAGCCCATCCACAGGTGGCAATCCTGTCAGACGAAATCTACTCGCACCTGGTCTTTGAAGGGGCGGGCTTTCGCTCATTGCTGCAATATCCGGCATTGGCGGATCGGGTCATCCTGCTGGACGGCTGGTCAAAGACCTTCGCCATGACCGGGTGGCGGTTGGGTTACGGCATCTGGCCGACCGGGCTCGTCAACGCCGTGCGCGGGTTGATTACCGTCGATCACTCCTGCGTCAACGTTGCCGCCCAGTTCGCCGGCCTTGCGGCAATCGAAGGTCCGATGGATGAAATCGACCGGATGCGGGCAACATTTGCCCAACGCCGGGACGTGGTTGTTGCCGGTCTCAACAACATGCCGGGTGTCACCTGCCGGGTGCCGGGCGGCGCCTTCTACGCATTTCCCAATATCACCGGAACCGGTATCGGATCAAAACAACTTGCAGACCGTTTGCTGATGGAAGCCAATGTGGCGCTGATCCCCGGTGACAGCTTCGGGACCAACGGAAAGGGCTATTTGCGCCTGTCTTATGCAGCCGGCCTTGACGAGATTGAAGAAGCCCTTGCCCGCATGCGCGATCTGATCGGTGGATCTGTTTGAAAAACAAGGTCCCGTGCCAGGAGTGGGCTGGGAATTGGCGGGTGCGGTCCCGGCACGGGGGTCCTTAAAGGAAAGAGCAATATTTTGCGCAGGAAACAGGTTTCTTTTTGGGTTACGCAACTGACGCCTTCCTTACACGCATGCTGGCGTATCCGTTTTGCATGACAGCTGCGTGTCAAAATGACGTCGGCCACCGTGCAGGTGTAAGCATCTGGCAGCTGATCGCGGAACTTTGATTTGATAATTTTCACCGGCAATGACACTGATCACCGCATGAACATAACCCGTAGACATATGGCCGCGCTGGTTGCGGCAGCAGTGCTTGCGACCGCAAATTCTCAAATGGTGTGCGCAGCATCAAACATCATGTCGGCGCCGGACGCGCTGGCGGCGGCTGCCAGGGGCGAAGTTGTTCTGGTGGATATCCGTACGCGCGGGGAGTGGAAACAATCAGGTTTGGCAGAACCTGCGCTGGCCATATCCATGCATGAGGCGGGCTTTGTCAGAAATCTGGCCAAGGCACTGGGCGGCGATCGTTCCAGGCCGCTTGCCCTGATCTGTGCCGTTGGCGGACGCAGCGCTCACATGCAACGCCTCCTGGCCACTGCCGGGTTCACCAATGTGATCGATGTTTCGGAAGGCATGTTCGGATCCAGCGCAGGTCCGGGATGGCTGAAACGCGGTTTGCCGGTGAAAAGCTGGACGCAAAACTGAGTAGATTCAGTGTCAGTGAACGCCGAAAAGCGCATCTGTAATTTGCGCTACACAACCGGCCTGCAGTTCGTTTCACGCAAGGTGAGTGACAGCAGAAATCCGGTTCCTGACCAGGCCACAAAGCAGATAAACGCTAATCTGTAGTCCGAAGTCTGGTAAACCCGCGCACCTGCCAGCATCGTCCCATCCCAGCGCATATCCAGTATCCAGCCGATAATTGGCTGCAGCACGGCACCTGCAGCTACTGTGGCGCCATTTACCAGACCCGACACCGAGCCATGCAGGCGCCTGGCCGATACTTCCCGCGCCAGTGCAAAATTGACCACCATGCAGCCGCCCGCGAGCCCTGAAAGAAACAACGCAATCGCCATGAATGTCAGGTTGAGGTTCGAAACGAAGGCGATGGTCGCGAGGAGTCCGCAGTTTGCCGCGGTGCCCAAGATGAGAGGAAGTTTCCGGCTGCCAATCCGGTCGGACAGCCAGCCCGACAGGGGAGCGCCAACTGCCCAGCCCAGCAGGGACAACGAGGTATAAATCGCGCTGGTTGGCCGGTCCAGCCCGTAAGCACTGGCCAGGAAAGGCACACCCCACAACCCGCCAAGCGCCAGCATGGGCCCGGACATGCTCATCGCGACGATGGCAATACGCCATATCTCGGTGCGTTTGATGGTGTCTTTCAGTCCGGTCCAGATTTCCGTCCACCGGGTGTCGTTGACGTGGTCAGCGCTGTGGGGGTCGGGCGAGTTGCGCACGATGAGTGCGGTCAAAACCGCCAGTCCGGCGGCAAAAACCCCGGCCCACATCATTGTCTGGCGCCATCCGAACGCCTCCACGGCAAGTGCCAGCGGTGCCTGGCCGGCGATGCCGCATACCATGGCGAAGAACATGGCAAGTCCGGTCAAAAGGGCGAAGTGCCTGGGATGGAACCACTTGGCCGCCAGCGCCATGCTGGCAATAAAGCCGACCGCGGAGCCGGCTCCTACCATGAACCGGCCGGCATAGGCGGCATTCACTGATCCGGCGGTGCCGAAAATGATGCTGCCGACAGCAGCGAGCAGTAATGCAATGGTGAGCATGAGCCTTGCACCATAGCGATCAAGCAGGGCTCCAATGGGCAACTGCATTGCTGCATAAGGGTAAAAATACAAGGCTGAGAGTTGCCCCATGACGGCACCGGTTACCGCGAACTCGGCCATCAGATCCGGGATCATGACGCTCGGTGCGACGCGCTGGAAAAAAGCGTAACCGAAAGCAAGTGCGCTGAGGGACCAGATGGTAAGTGCCAATGCCAGGCTTGCCGGCCAAGCCGCTTGGGTCGATGATTTTACGGAACCTGTAGCCACTATTTTTATAACACCGCCCGGGTGCGCCATCCCACCTGGAGGCTGGCGAAATATCAAGTCAGGAAATATCGGTTCAATAGAACCACTAAGGTTGATCTAGCACGTTGAAAACGACCAGGTTGGCGAATTTGGGGTGTTTCGACCAAAAATCATCCTGATCTGATGTGAAGTGTTTGACGGTGCAGGGCACAAAAGTAAAGGCCCTTGAGACGGGATCTCAAGGGCCTTCTATGAGTTTGCCAAAATGGCCTCCCGGCAAATGCAGAAAGATCAGCAATTATTGCAGTCAAGCGTCAGGCCGTTGCGCGGGCGTTGCGCAACCGATTCTTCAACTTCCCACGTTCCGCTGCCGACAATGTAGCCGACAAGCGGTTGGAACGACAAACACACGCGGGCAACGATAATATCGTTATCTTCCTGAGTGAGCTTGTCCAATGCATCGCCTGTCAGGCTTGGAGGTGCACCTCCACAACCACCGCGCGAATGGGACCATTCCTGTGTCACGTTGCTGCCATTGCGGCGAAAGTTGACCAGGTCGACCTTGGTATCTGCCGCTGAAAACGGTTTCATGATGGCGTCGGCAGCCCGAATGAACTCATCGAGTTCGCCAACTGTAACGGTGGCAGATTCTTGCGTCGTCAGATCGACGACCGCGCTCGTCGCCACGGCGATTTTGCGTTTCAGTGAAATCGCGTAGGTAATGTCAATCGTACCCAGCAATAGCAATATCATCATTGGAAACAGCAAGGCGGCTTCAATG
>JABDRA010000659.1 GCA_013041995.1 Anderseniella sp.
GAATACGGTGGGTGGATTCTGTACCTGCCAGCCATACTCGTCATCGGGTCGCGTCAAAGAGCCTTGGCTACACTCACCCATGAGGCCGCGCACGGTACGCTGGCGCGCAACAAAACTCTCAACAACATTCTGGGAACGATATTCAGCGGATACGCTGTCGCAATCTTGTTGCGTCCCTACAAGAACTCCCACGTGCGCGATCATCACGGTTCGTTCGGTGATCCTGAAGCAGACCGTGATTTTCGCTACATGATCGAGCAGGGGGTATATGGCCAGTCAAGAGGTTGGCGATACATCTGGCATGTCATTGTCTCGCCGGCCCTTCTGCTGAAGGTTCCGGCATACCTTGTGTACCTGGCACGGGATCGATTTAGTTTTGGAAACGACAAGAACGATCACCGTGAAGTTGCGCTGTTTGCAGTATTCTGGCTCACTATTCTGGCGTCCAGCATTGCAGCCGGCGTGTTCGACCTGTTGGTCTGGTACTGGATTGTTCCGTTCTTCTCAGCATATCAGATCATTGGCTGGTACATTGAACTGGCCGAGCATGCGCCGCTGATGCAACAGGGCAAGGACATTCACATGTCACGGAACCGAAACAGCCATTGGGTTGAACGGTTGTTTACCGGAATGCACGGTGAATCTTTTCATCTGGCACATCATCTGTTTCCGCGGGTTCCATTCTGGCGGATAAATGAACTGAACCAGATCTTGCGGCGCGATGCCAGCTACAGGGCCTGTGACGATGCATGTGGCGGCATATTCCTGTCTTCAAATGATGCTCCGGCACTGGTTGTGCAAATGGTTCGTGACAATGTCGGAGCCTTTCGCTCAAGCCCCGCATCTGATCCGGTGCGAGAAGAGGTTTGAGATGGCCGCCAGCTTTCTTGACGAGTGGCTGGATGCGCGCGCAGATGCCCGCTACAATCTGGGTGAAAGCGGTATTGCCAACATCCAGTTGAACCAGATCATTCCGGCTGCACATCTGAGCGACCGGCTTGCACAAATTGATTTTGAACACAACGACACCCGCGGATCTCGCGACCTGCGTGAGGAAATTGCCAGGCTGTATGAACATGCCGATGCTGACAATGTGCTGGTAACTGCCGGTATCACTGAAGCGCTATTGGTGTATCTGATGGACCGGCGGATGCCTGGCTCCAATGTTGTGGTCCTCACGCCGGCCTTTCACAATCTATATGACTTGCCCGACGTGCTTGGGTACGAGGTTCGGCGTGTCGCCTTGTCGTTCGAGAGCAACTTCAGCCTGCCGCTCGATGATATCGTTTCACAGTGTGACAGCCGGACCCGCGCTGTGCTTTTGACAACCCCCGGCAATCCGATGGGGACCGTGTTCAGTTCAGATGAAATCCTGAACCTGGCAGACCGGCTGACCTCGCTGGACTGTGACATCGTCCTTGATGAACAATACCGGATGCTGCCGTATGAAGAAGGGGTTGAGCGCCTCGCCTCACTGGCGAATTTCTCTGATCGCATTGTTGGCCTGGGGTCAGCCGGCAAGTGTTATGGAACAGTGGGCTTGCGTGTCGGCTGGGCAATTTCCACCCCTGAGCGGCTGGCCTCGATGATCGCCATCAAAGCGCTCACCAGTCACGCGGTTTGCAAACTGAATGACAGCATTTGTGTCAACCTGCTGCGCGATGGCAAGGACATTGTTGCCGCCAACCAGGTAACGGTGCGTGCAAACTCAAAGGCGCTTGAAAAGTTTGTGGCGAAAAACAACACAATGCTGTCCATGGTGCCGCCTGCTGCCGGTACGGTTGCTTTCCCGTTCCTGAAGACGGGTCTGTCCTCGATAGATTTTGGTGAAAAACTATATCGCGATCATGATGTGCTGATACTGCCGGGCGAAGCATTCGACATGCCGGGATTCTTTCGTGTCCGGCTGGGCTTGCCTGTAGAGGAATTCAAAACCGCGCTGGGCAAGATTCAGCTCACGCTTGATTGCATGAAGGCGTAATTCCAGATCGCGTAAAACCCGATGGTCGCGGTACGATGCAAGAGATCTCATGCCCAGTGTCGAGAGCTATTTCCCTTTCCAGACGGGATCGCGTTTTTCGGCGAAGGCTTTGGCGCCCTCCAACTGGTCTTCCGAAGCATAAAGTTTTGAGATAGTGGGCAGGCCGCGGCGGTTGAGCAGGGCAAGCGCTTCCTTGTCGTTCAGGTGATGCACGCGCTCAAGCACTTCCTTGATGGCCGCGTAGACCAGTGGCGGGCCGCCGGCGAGTTTTTCGGCCACTTCACGGGCGCGGGTCATCAGCGCGTCCGGTGCAACGATTTCGTTGATGATGCCCCAGTGCTTTGCTTCGGCTGTGTCAAACGAGCGCCCGGTGAGCAGCATTTCCATGGCGACGTGATAGGG
>JABDRA010000661.1 GCA_013041995.1 Anderseniella sp.
CGGCAAGCAGTGCCTGAGCCAGCAGAATGCTGATCAACCCGCTTTTCGGATAGAGTTTCAGTGCCTGCCGCAAAGGAGCGACGGCATCGGCCGGAAAGCCTTTCTCCAGCAGCGCCTGGCCTTTGAGTTCCCAGAAATAGGGGTTCTTGGGTATCTGCGCGATCAGTCGGTCAATCGCAGGTATGGCGGTTTGCAAATCTCCCACCCTGTAGGCGGCAATGGCGCGGGCATATTGCGCCGGGATAGACTGGTTTGAAGCCGGATAGGATGAGTAGACCGACTGCGCAGAGCGGGTAAAACCGGCCAGCTTTGCCTGCGCCATCTTGTGGCGGAACACCAGATAGTCTTTGTCCTTCTTGTCGTAATGCTTGGATGCCCGGACGCGGTTTTCCAGAACCCGGATACGCTGCAGCGGCAGCGGGTGGGATATGGCATACGGGTTGACGTATTGCAGAGAAGCAATGGACTGGTTGTAGAGTTTCTGAAACAGTTCCAGCATGCCGCGTCCCGATTGTCCGGATGCATTCAGATAGCGCAAGGCACCTTCATCAGCGGCTGCTTCCTGGGCCCGGACATAAGTCAGCAGATTGCGTTTGGCAAACTCGGCGCCGCCCAGGACCAGTGCGCCGGACGCGCCGCCGCTGGAGGCTGCACCAGCCTGCGCTGCACCGACTGCGGCTGCCGCGCCGAGCAATGTTCCAATGATGGCCTGCGTCGATGCGCGATCAAGCTGTACTCCGAGGCGCGCCAGATGGCCTTCGGCAACGTGAGCCGTTTCGTGCGCCAGCACGCCGATGATCTCATTGGGGGTACTGGCCTGTTCGATCAGCCCGGTGTGAATGAAAATGCGCTGGCCGCCTGCAACGAACGCATTGATGCGGCTGTCATCTATCAGGTAGACGTTCACGGCTCCAGGCGGGATTCCGGCGACCTTGAAGATTGGCTTCAGATAGCGCCGCATCAATTCTTCTATTTCCGCGTCGCGGATCAGCCGGGGAGTGTTGCCGCGCTGTTGCGCAAACGACGGCAGGCTTGCCTGAGCCACCATGACGGCAGACAGCACAATTATCCCGATTGTCTGCAAAGATTTCTGCATCAGCTTGTTGAAAATGTCCTTTTGTGCGGCCGGTCCCCGCGCTGTCATGACGACATTGCTGCGAATTTCCCGATCAGATGGATTTGTATCGAACTTTACGGCAAAAGCATGGGCGATGCGATGAGGTGGAGGGTCACAGAGCCGTGATGCATTCGCCTCCAACCGGTTTGCACAAACCGGTGCATCTGGTAGGTAGGGACAAGGATCACCTTCCAGATTTCAATCGATCGATTCCAGGTACCATGTCTCCATCATCTTCCAGTCGCGCCGCTCTTGTTCAACCGTTCATCGTGATGGACATGTTTCGCGAAGCCAATGCGCTTGCAGCCGTCGGTCACGATGTTGTGCACATGTCGGCAGGGCAACCTGCCGGTGGGCCGCCGGGAAAAGTGGTTGAAGCTGCGCGCGAAGCACTGGACGGTGCCTATATGGGCTATACCAACTCGTTAGGGTTGCCGGCCCTGCGCGAGCGCATTGCACGGCATTATCACGACGCTTATGGTGTCGATATTGATCCTGGCAGGGTCGTTGTGACAACCGGCTCGTCAGGGGCATTTGTGCTCAGCTTTCTTGCCTGTTTCGACCAGGGCGACAAGGTCGGGCTCACGGTGCCGGGATATCCCGCTTACTCCAACATCCTGACGGCGCTTGATATCACGGTTGCCGATATCGAGGTCGATGCTCGCCATCGCTGGGCGCCAACGCCTGAGCAGATTTCAACGGCTTGCGAAGACGGATTGTCGGGCCTGTTGCTGGCAAGCCCGGCCAATCCAACCGGCACAATGGTTTCACCGGATAATCTGGCAGCCATTTCACGGACATGTGCAAACAAAGATATCTGGTTCATATCCGACGAAATCTATCACGGCCTGAACTATGAAATGCCACAGGCAACCGCGCTGAGCAGTAATTCTGACGCCATCATCATCAATTCGTTCTCGAAATATTATTGCATGACCGGATGGCGTATCGGCTGGATGATCGTACCTGAAAGCCTGGTTCGCCCGGTGGAATGCCTGGCGCAGAGCCTGTTCATCTCGCCGCCGACGATCTCCCAGTATGCAGCCGTGGCGGCCTTTGATGCGACCGACGAACTTGAGCAACGCAAGGCGGAGTATCGCGAGAACCGTGATTTTCTGCTGCGCGAGTTGCCAGGTCTGGGGCTGGGCAACCTGTCGCCGGCAGACGGGGCGTTCTATCTCTATGCTGATGTTGGAAATCTGACCAATGACAGTTTTGCCTTCGCGCAGGCGATGCTCAAGCAAGCCCATGTGGCTGTCTCTCCCGGGGCCGATTTTGACGCTGACCGAGGCAACCGTTTTTTGCGGCTGTCGTTCGCCGGTTCGATGGAGTGTATGGAAAAGGCCGTTGAGCGGTTGTCACGCTGGTTGCCAAAATCTGGCTAGACCAAGCCTAGAGTGAGATGTGACTAGATTGGTTCATTTGATGGCGGAAAATCGGTTCACTCGGCTAGGCGCGTCGCGCAGCGCGATGTGGTGCATCGGGCAAGCGGCGCAACGACGCCGATGGACCGATTTTCCCCACCCCCGATGGAAACCATGCTGTGGATAATATTGGTGAAAGGGCCGGGCGATTTGCTCTCTGGCGTCGTTGGATTGCACTTGTGGTGGAGCTACACCACGGCGTGCAACCCGCCTAGCCAGCGACCAAAATCGCCGCGGTCAAATGAACCAATCTAATCACATCTCGCTCTAGTTGAGATCGGTGACAATGTTTGAGCGCTCATCGAGCAGTTGTTTTCCCGACTTGAATATGTCTTTGCCGATCCAGTCTTTTTCGAGCTGGACGCGCCAGTTGGTGTCCATGGCGGAGTTCACGAAATACCTGGTGAAGAAACGCCGTGTCAGGGCTTCGCGCTCGAATGAAAAGCCTCTCGCCTCACTGCCGTCATCATAGAAACGTTTAGGCTCATGGAACATGAAGCGCGCATCCGGTGCTGCTATGCGTCTGTTGCCCTGCAGAAAAATCGGGACGCACATGGACATGCAGATTTCCCTGGACGCAACATAGGTATCGAGCCTGTGGGTGCGCTTGATACGTTGCAGTAGTTCGACCACGTCGCCGCCCTCGCGCACAGAACCGCCCGGTGAATTCAACTGCAGCAAAAAGTGCTGTGACTTGTTGCGCCATTCGTCGAATGCCCGCATCAGCAGCGTATGCATGGGGAGTTCAACCCGGCCGGTCCAGGCGAGAATCACCACATTGCCGTTCTGGCGTATCGCCAGTTGCCCGGTGTCTGCATGTTTCTGTTCGTAGAGCCGCCACCCCAAAAGCACGGCGATAACAACCAGGCCGAGCAGAACAGCACGATTTGTGGTCATGCGATCCGCCGTTCTTCACGAGCCGCTTTGCAACCGATCGGGATGATGTCTGGCAGATCAAACCAGAGATCATCCCTTTCGAGGTATCGCGATATCAGCGCTTGCCCCACCAGCCCGCTTTTTTCGGCGCAGTTTCAGGGTCAACGGTTGGTGCAGGAGGCGTCCATTTGGACGGGGCCTGCTCATCTTCTGCCTGCTCAACAGGCGCAGAATTCCCGTTTGCGACGGCTGCTTCAACAGGTGCTTCCGCTTCTGCCGGTTTTGCCTTCTTCGCGGCGCGCTTGCGCGGCTTTTTGGCGGGCTTTTCGTCGTCGGCCGGTTCATCTGCGGATTTCGCCACAACGTCGGCAGAACTTTCGTCACCAGCATCTTCGGATGTAGCTTCAGGGCTGTCCGCCTTGGCCTTTTTTGCAGCCTTGCGCGGGCTGCGCTTTCTGGCCTTTGGTTTTTCTTCCGCTTCCGCTTCCGCTTCCGCCTCTGCCTGTGCCGCTGATTCTACAGCGACACTTGCCTCAACCGGAGCAGGTTCTGCATCCTGTGGGTCGGTTGATGCTGCTATTTCATCGGCGTCGTCACCAGTACCTTCATCAGCTGCCTTGTTGCGCCCGCCACGTGATCTACGACGGCGTTTTTTCGGCTTGTCCTCATCATTGGTGGTGTCCGCCGCTGCCGCGTCGGTTGCGTTGGCGCCGGCGTCAGGCGTCTCATCACCGTCGGATTGTGCCTCGTCGGCAGAAGCAGCAACGTCGTCACCACTGGCGGCAACTTCACCGTCGCGTTCCTCGCGCTGTTTGCGACCGCCCCGGCGTCCCCGGCGGCGGCGGCGTTTCTTGCGCGGCTCGCCGTTTTCGTCCAGTTGAACGTCATCATTTCGCTTGTTGTCAGCCTCGTCTGCGTCGGTATCATCTGCATCAGATACAGCAGGTTCCTCATTGGCTTCCATACCGTCGCCCATGGCGACCGCAGTATCCGATGAGACGGGACGTGGGGTTGGTCCCTTGCGGTCCGGCTTGCGCTCAATGATGCTGTCGGCAAGTGCACGCTCAGCATCCGGCAGGACGTAAATCGAAATTCCGTAGTTCTCTTCAAGAGACAACAGGTGGTCGCGTTTCTCGTTGAAAATGTAGAAAGCCACCTCCGGGTGTACCCGCACATCCAGGCTTTCCGGCTTACGTGACAACAGATGCTCTTCAATGCCGCGCAACACGGAAAGTGCACAACTTGAAACGCCGCGAATGACGCCTGTGCCTTCGCAGTGCGGACACTGCATGGTGGAGCTCTCCATCATGCCCTGACGCAGTCGCTGACGAGACATTTCCAGAAGCCCGAAGTGCGAAATCCGGCCGACCTGAATACGCGCGCGGTCATTCTTCAATGCATCTTTGAGTTTGCGCTCAACCGCACGGTTGTTGCGGTTTTCCTCCATATCGATGAAGTCGATGACGATCAGGCCGGCCAGGTCGCGAAGGCGCAATTGCCGGGAAATTTCCACAGCGGCCTCCAGGTTGGTTTTCAACGCGGTGTCTTCGATATTGTGTTCGCGGGTTGCCTTGCCGGAGTTGATATCAATTGATACCAGCGCTTCCGTCTGGTTCATCA
>JABDRA010000662.1 GCA_013041995.1 Anderseniella sp.
GTCTGGAACAGTTCCCGGCCGAACTTGTCGGTTATCTGCAGAAGCTGATCGAAACCGACACAACGCCGAGAGACATTGTCGGACGCGATTCAATCCGCAATGCACTGATCGTGGCAATGGCCGTAGGTGGCTCCACCAACGTCGTGCTGCACGCACCGGAGATCGCACGCGCCGCAGGCTTCGGAAACTTCTGGAAAGACATCATCACGCCGGAGGAATTCAACCACATCTCGCAAAATGTCGTGCCGGTGCTTACCGATGCCCGTCCCTATGGCCGCTACTCGATGGTGGATATCGATGAGGTTGGTGGTGTGCAGGTGATCGTCAAGGAACTGCTGGAAGCAGGCCTCCTGAACGGTGATGTGCCGACATGCACCGGCGAGACGCTGGCCGAACAGGTCGCCCGGCTCAACACGCCGTCAGCCGACGGGCGGGTGATTTATCCGGTTTCGAAGCCCTACAAACCGACCGGCGGTTTGCGGGTCCTGGGTGGCAACCTGTCACCGGAGTTCAGCGCGGTACTGAAGCTGGCAGGCGTCGAGGGTGGTCTTGAAGACAACATGTTCCGCGGTACCGCCAGGGTGTTCGACGGCGAACAGGACCTGCTGGACGCGCTTGATCGTGAGCCTGACAGTTTCAAGGATCATGACATGATCATCATGCGCTATGAGGGCCCCAGCGGGGGGCCGGGCATGCCGGAAATGCTTGATTCAACCTCGCGTATAACGACCTTGTGCCGCGAACGCGATATCGTAGTGGCACTAATGACCGATGCGCGCTTTTCGGGCGGTTCGGTCGGACTGGTGATCGGGCATGTCGGGCCGGAAGCGGCACTCGGCGGGCCCATCGCCTTCATCGAGGACGGCGACGAGATCACCGCCGACCTGAACAGCAACGAGCTCAACTGCACCCAGTTGAACGATCCGACCACACTGGCAGCGCGCAAAGCAGAGTGGACAAAGGCCGTCGAGGCAAATGGTGGCCTGCATCCGTCGTGCGGTGATGCCGATACCCGCCTGCTTAATCGCATGCGCCGGTCTGCCGTTCCCGCCATTCAAGGCGCCGGCATGCACCCTGACCGGCAGTTGTGGGTCAACGAGCCGCGTGAGCCGGTGGTGTCATCGTTCACGCCAAGCAACAAGTATCATGCCTGACCGGACTGGGTTCGCTTGCGCGATCCTCAATCCGGGCCGTGTGGCTGCTGCTAGTTTTTCATGCTGGCAAATTCATCCGCCGAGAGTGCACCATCTGCATTGGCATCTGCTGAAAGGAACGCATCTTCAGTCAGATCAGGCATCATCGACACAGCTTCGTCCAGCGAAACAGACCCGTCAGCATCAGTATCCACTTCGGCAAAATCCGCAGCCTGTGCAGCGCCGATAGCCAGCACCGAAACAGCCAGAACAGCAAAAAATCTTTTCATTACACCCTCCAAAATTAGACAACCCGTCATCAAGACGGGCATTATTGTATCTGGTGAAATCATTATCTTAACGCCTCACCGACGCGTACATATGACCTTCCCTGGTGGGTTTTTGTTGGGCCAAAAACGGTTGAATTGTGTGATTTTTGCGTCAGAAACAGATACCGGCCTGGAGTTCCGTCCGCGGTCGCCTACCCCTGTGCCAGTATTGCATCCGCAATCCGCCTGGCGCTGGCAGAGGCAGCATGAAAATAGCCCTGGAATACCGGCCGGTAGCCAATGAACCAGAGACCTTTGTTGGCCAGGTCAACTTCACCGGTCGGATGCAACGGAACACCGCCATCATTCAGCGCCGACAGGTGGCCGAGCAGTGGTTCCAGACCGGTCCGATAGCCGGTTGCGCAGATCACGGTGTCCGGCCTGAAAGTCCGGCCGTCCTTGAACACAACAGTATCCGGCCGGAACTCAGCTACATCTTCTGCCACCTTGAAACGGCCGTCCCTGATGGCCGCCACAAAGCCATCATCCATGGCGAAGGCAACACCATCGCGCAATAACCGCGTGCCGCCGCCATCCGGGTGGCTGGTCAACCCGTAGCGGGCCAGGTTACCGAAAAACAGCCACTGCATCAGCCGGAATGTCGGATCAAGCGCGACGACCGGCAGTGCTGCAAACAGGTTTGCCGCCCGGTGCAGCGGAAAACCGAACACCCGTGTCGGCACGATGGCCGGACCGTGGCGGACGGATATGAGCACCTCTGCGGGTTCATGCTGCGCCAGATGGTTCAGTACATCGCCGCCCGAATTACCGGCACCGATCACCAGCACACGCTTGTTGTTCAGCCGCGTGACATCGCCCAGATCAGCCGCATGGATCAGTTCTCCGGTGAAATCATCCCGTCCCTTCCAGACGGGCATGTGCGGGATGCGGTCACGCCCGGTGGCAAAGATGACATGGCCTGCCTCATGGGTTTGATCGTCAGTGGTAAGGCGCCAGACTGCCCCAGCGCGCTGAATGCCGGTCACCTTGACCCCGAAGCGAACCGGGACCTCCAGATCGGCGGCATAACTCTCAAGATAGTCCACAACCGTGTCGCGGCGCAGAAA
>JABDRA010000663.1 GCA_013041995.1 Anderseniella sp.
GAGCCGGACCTGACACCGCCACAGCGTGTTTACGCCGCCAATGTATTCAATGTGCTTGCCTATTCAACCGGCACACCGGGTCGTCCGGTCAATGCCATTCCGCCAAAGGCGTCGGCCAATTGCCAGCTGCGTTTTGTGGCCGGCACCGATGTCGACAATATTATTCCAGTACTTCAGGCCCACCTCGACAAGGCCGGTTTCGGCATCGTGAAAGTGACGCCACCTCCTGCCTCAAACGACGGCATGTTCAAGGCGACCCGCACCGAACCAGATCACCCGTGGGCCATGTTTGTCCGCAACTCCGTGCAGCGCTCCACCAACTCAAAGCCTGCCATTGTGCCGTCCATGGGCGGTTCCATCTGCAATGACGTCTTCACCGATGATCTGGACCTGCCCGCAATCTGGCTGCCGCACTCCTACACATCGTGTTCACAGCATGCGCCTGATGAACATGTGCTGATGTCGGTTTGCCGGTCGGCTCTGGACGTGATGACCGGATTGTACTGGGACATCGGCGCGGGTGATGTGCCACCGCGAGCAGCCTGACATGAGGACATGAACTAAAGTGACCAAACCCTGTGATCTCAGCGCCATTGAAGCGCGCCGCCTGATCGGCATCAAAGCCCTTTCACCCGTTGAGCTTCTCGACTCCTGCCTCGAACGCATCACTGAGACCAATGGTACGCTCAACGCTGTTGTCGCCATGGATGAAGCTGCAGCGAAAGCAAATGCGAAAGCAGCAGAAAAAGCCGTAGCCGATGGTGAGGATCTGGGCCTGTTGCATGGCTTGCCGGTCGGCATCAAGGATCTGAACCCGACCAGGAATTTGAAAACCACCTGGGGATCGTTGATCTACAAGGACCACGTACCGGTCGAAGACGACCACATGGTCGCCAATGTCAGGGCGGCCGGGGCCAATGTCTTCTCGAAAACCAACACACCGGAGTTTGGTGCCGGCGCAAACACCACCAACCGGGTTTATGGTCCCACTGGAAACCCTTTTGATCCGTCCAAGACATGTGCCGGGTCGTCCGGCGGGTCCGCCGCGGCCCTTGCTGCGGGCATGATGCCACTGGCGACAGGTTCGGATTATGGCGGCAGCCTGCGCACGCCGGCGGCGTTTTGCGGCGTTACCGGGTATCGCCCTTCCCCCGGCGTTGTTCCTGCTGTAGGGCGCCCCATCTCCCTCAACCCATTCTCTGTTGTAGGCCCGATGGGCCGCACCGTTGCCGACACCCATCTGCTGCTGCTGGCACAACAGGACACCAATCTGCGTGACCCGTTCTCCAGCATGGACGATATGGACATCCCCGCAACTCTCGCCGGTGCCGACCTGTCGAGCATGCGCGTGGCAATATCGACCGATCTGGGCTGTGCGCCTGTCGACAAGGAGATCGCCGCTACGTTTGAACAACGCGTCGGCAAATTCAGCCACGTATTTCTCAACGCACACAATCGCGACCCGAGGATGCATGATGTCCATGAGGCCTTCGAAATCACCCGGGGGGTCAATTTCGTCGGTGCCCACCGCGACAGGCTGGAACACCATCGTGACCTGCTTGACCGCAATGTGATCGACAACACCGAGCGCGGCCTCAAATACAGTCTCGGCGATGTCGCATGGGCACATACGGTTCAAACCCAAATCTATAATGATTTCATCGACTTGTTTGAAGACGTGGACATCCTGATCTGCCCGACAGCTTCCGTGTCACCGTTTCCACATTCACAATTGTTTGTCGAGGAGATCAATGGCGAGGAAATGCCAACCTATATGAGGTGGCTGGCACTGAGCTATGCCCTGACCATGGCATTGCCGGCGTCCTGCTCCCTGCCCTGCGGGGTGGACCATCTCGGCATGCCGTTCGGCATCCAGATCGTCGGTCCCAACGGGTCAGACGCACTGGTTCTGGAAGTTGCCCATAGCCTTGAGCAGGTTTTGGCGAGCGATCCGGAAACGGCTCGCCCTGTCGCAGATCTCACAAAACTCAAAGCCTGACCGGAGATCATCTGTCATGAAACACGGCATCATAACAGCCCCTCAACCCGAAGCCGTGGAGGCCGGTGCCGATGTCCTGGCAAACGGCGGCAATGCCGTAGATGCGGCAATCGCAACCGCGCTCGTCCAGACCGCGGTTGATCCGCAAATGTGCGGCATAGCCGGGTTTGGCTCCATGCATATCTACATGCCTGAAACGCAGACCCATCAGGTTATCGATTTTCATGGCCGCGCGCCGTCGGCCGCCACGCCTGACATGTGGGAACATCTCGTTGTCGGCGAAGCAGAAGACGGGTTCGGATTCATCCTGAAGGGCAGAGAGAACGAATGCGGCTATGGCGCCATCACCACACCGATGTCGCTGAAGGCCTATGATACCGCGCTGACAAAATTCGGCACCATGTCCCTGAGTGATCTGTTGGAGCCCGCCATCGATTATGCGGAAAACGGGTTTCTGGTGCGTCCACACGTGCATGAGTTCTGGCACAACCCGCCGATTGCCGGGCGCATGGGTTATGTGGAACTGATGACGAAGTTTGCAGCAACCCGCGCAATCTATGCTGACAGCGCCGGCACTCTGCACAAGATCGGCCACAAGCTGGTCAACAAAGACCTGGCCAACACCTATCGGCGCATACAGGAAAACGGTCCCGACGATTTCTACACCGGCGCGATCGCGGGTGAGATCGTTGCCGACATGAAAGCCAATGGCGGCATGGTTTCCGCCAAAGACCTGGCAGATGTGTCGGTTACTGCCAATGATCCCCTATGGGGCAGCTACCGGGGCTATCGTATTGCCACCAATCCGCCACCGGGTGGCGGAGCGATGATTGTTGAGATGTTGAACATCCTTGAGAGTTTCGATCTCGCTGCCATGGGTCACAATTCATGCCGCTACATCGCCACCGTCTCCGAAGCCATGAAGATCGCAACGGTCGACAAGGACCGGCATCTGGGAGATCCCAATTTCATGGACATCCCGCTGGACCACCTGACGTCGAAAGGATATGCGACAGACAGAGCCGATGAAATCAGGCGCGGCATCAAGGCAACCGTGCCGCGAATGAATGTTGGTGATAAGGAATCCAGGGACACGACCCATATCAGTGTTGCGGACGCGCACGGCAATTGCGTGGCTCTCACCCACTCACTGGGCATGCCGTCCGGCGTCGTCACCGACGGGCTTGGTTTCATGTACAATGGCTGCATGGCGGTGTTTGATCCGCGTCCCGGCAATCCGGGTTCGATCGTGCCCGGCAAGGCACGGTTTTCCGCTATGTGCCCGACCATCATCTTCAAGGACGACAAGCCCTGCCTGGTTATCGGCGCCCCCGGCGGCACCTACATTACCATGGGCGTGCTGCAGGCCATCCTGAACGTCATCGACTTTGGCATGACAGCCCAGCAAGCCGTCGCCGCTCCGAGGTTCTGCACCACATCCGACGTCATAGACATCACCAATCGCATTCTCAGAAGCGCCGAGCACGAGTTGGTTGCAATGGGCTATGAAGTCCGCCGCAATGCCCGAAGCTATAATTTTGCCGGCGTACATGCCATTCGCAATATCGGCGGCAACTGGGACGGCGGAGCGGATCCGGGGCGCGACGGTATGGCCATAAAAACCTGATCATGAGGAGAGTCGGCAATGACCGCTTCGACGACGACTGCTGAATCCGAAATTTCGAAATGGCTGGCCGACCATGAAGCCGACATGATTACCCTGCTTGAGGCGCTGGTAAACACCGACAGCGGCAGTTACTACAAGGAAGGCGTCGATGCGGTGGGGGCTCTGATCCGAGAGTTTCTGGAAGCCCGCGGCATTGCGTGCGACACTATCCCGATTGAAACCCATGGCGATGCGGTCCGCGCCACGGTGTCCGGCGCATCCAATGGCGGCAACCGGCCCATCGTGCTGATGGGGCATCGCGACACGGTGTTTCCGCGCGGCGAACCGGACCGACGTCCGTTTACCATCCGTGACGGCCGTGCCTATGGCCCCGGCGTCGCCGACATGAAGGCCGGCCTGGTCATGAATGCCTTTGTACTGGCCGCATTCGCTGAACTGGGCGGTGCCCCTGCCCCGTTGGTGGGACTGTTCACCGGTGATGAAGAAATCGGTTCCCCCTCATCAGCGCCCGTGATTGCGCGCGAAACCACCAATGCCCGTGCGGTCTTCAATTCAGAACCCGGCCGGGTCAGCGGCAATGTTGTCACGGGCCGCAAGGGAGGTATCTTTTTCAGGTGCACCATAAAGGGCACGGCTGCCCATTCAGGCGCAAATTTTGCTGACGGAGTCAGTGCAATTGGCGAGTTGGCACGCAAGATTACTGCATGGCACGATATCACCGACATTAACCGCGGCATCACCGTCAATGTCGGTCTCATCTCCGGCGGACAATCGGTCAACACGGTGGCGCCCGAAGCCAGTTGCGATATCGATACACGCTTCATCAAACTTGCAGACAGGGACTGGCTTGTGGCCGCGATCACAGGGATTGCAGACCACAGTTATGTTTCCGGCACGACTGCCAAGATGGATATCTTGGGAGAGTTCAAACCGCTGGAGCAGTCACCTGCATCCGCCGACATGTTCAACCTGTATACGCAGGCCGGTCGCGACAGCGGCCTTGCCATAGAAGGGGAATTCTCCGGCGGTTGTGCGGACTCAGGTATTGCCGCCTCGGTTGGCACCCCGACCATTTGCGGTGTTGGCCCGGTTGGCGCTCATGTCCACAGCCCGGATGAATATATGGAACTCGCCTCTTTCGTACCCCGCGCCCAAACCCTTGCCCGCACCATTCTTCGCATGCATGAGCCAAGCTGAACCAGGAGGTCCACACCATGACATTGCCGGAAACTGCATTTGACGCAGAAAAAATCGCGCAAGGCATAGGGAAATGGGCAGAAGTTGAAAGCCCCACTCATTATACCGAAGGCGTCAATCGGATGATGGATCTCGCTGCGCAGGACATGCAGGAACTAGGCGGCGATGTTGAACGGTTGCCCGGTATCGATGGCTTTGGCGACGTGGTGGTCTCCCGGTTCCCGTCAAATGCACAGCCGGACCAGCCCGGCATCCTTGTTCTGGGCCATATGGATACGGTGCATGAGGTCGGCACACTGGCAGACAAGCTCCCTATTCGTCGCGATGGTGACAAGTTGTACGGACCCGGTGTACTCGACATGAAAGGCGGTAATCGGCTCGCCATAGAAGCATTTGCGGCATTGCGTGGCGCAGGCATCCAACCGCAATTGCCGGTCACCTTCATGTTCACACCCGACGAAGAAGTCGGCAGCCCGTCATCGCGCCAGCGAATTGAAGCGGAAGCCATCAAGCACAAATATGTGCTGGTCCCGGAACCGTTGCGCCCATGGGGTGACGTCGTCACCGGCCGCCACGCGGTTCAGCGCTTCTGGGTGCGGGTGCACGGTCAACCGGCACATGCCGGGCTCTCGAAAGCACAGGGACGCAGCGCAATTGTCAAAATGGCGGAAATCATCGGTCGCATTGAAGCGATGAACGACTATGACAAGGCGACAACCTATTCGGTCGGCACTGTGCATGGCGGGATTTTCGTAAATGTCGTGACAACACTTTGCGAGGCGCAGGTCCTGTGCGTCGCGCCGAATGACGACCTGCTGCTTGAGGTACAGTCAAACATGGCAGCACTGGCAGGCGAGGAAGATGGCGTACGCGTCGAAGTTGAGGCCGGACTGTTGCGCCCCGTTGCCAAACCGCACAAGAAAACCATGGCCCTGTATGATCACGCCCACAGGCTTGCCGCCGGAATGGGTATCGAGTTGGGGCATTGCCAGTCAGCCGGCGGCAGCGATGGCAATTTCACCGGGGCGCTGGGAATTGCAACTCTAGACGGGCTGGGTGTCGGCGGAATCAATGCTCACACGTTCAATGAGCATCTCCTGATCTCGACACTGGTGCCGCAATGCCGCCTTCTGGCCGGGCTTCTGGAGACGTTGGAATGAATATCGGACAACCGAGGGGTCAGTCCGGCTCTACAGCCTTACCCGCCGAAGCCTGAGTGCATTTGTGATAACCGATACCGACGACAGGCTCATTGCCGCCGCTGCGATCATGGGGGACAACAAGGTCCCCGTCAGCGGATAGAGAATTCCCGCAGCGATGGGCACGCCGGCAGAATTGTAGGCGAAGGCAAAAAACAGGTTCTGCTTGATGTTGCGCAGGGTTGCCTGGGCAAGCTTCCGGCTCCGCACAATACCCGTCAGATCCCCTTTCAGCAGCGTTATGCCGGCGCTTTCCACAGCAACATCAGCTCCCGTCCCCATGGCGATACCGACATCTGCCGCAGCAAGTGCTGGAGCGTCGTTGACCCCGTCACCGGCCATGGCGACCTTGTGGCCCCGGTTATGCAGTTCATCGATCAGTGCCTTCTTGTCCTCCGGCAGAACACCAGCACGCACCTCGTCAATACCCAGTTGAGCGGCCACTGCGTTGGCCGTTCGCTCGTTGTCACCGGTTGCCATGATTATTGTGAGCCCCGCTTCATGGAGCGCCTTGATGGCTGCTGCCGTGGATGCCTTGATCGGGTCTGCAACTGCAACAATACCGGCAAGTTCGCCGTCGGCGGCTATGAACATGGCGGTTTTGCCCGTTGCGCGAAGCTCGTCAGCCTGCTTCTGACCCGGTGCGACATCAACCGAGATGTCACCCATCATAGCCTGATTGCCCAGGGCGACTGCCTGTCCTGCAACCATGCCCTTTACGCCCTTACCAGTAACAGCTTCGAAATCCTCAGCTTTGCCTATGGTCAAACCACGTTTCCCGGCGCCGTTGAGTATGGCCTCTGCCAGCGGATGTTCCGACCCTTTCTCCAATGCGGCAGCCAGTGACAGCACGTCTTCTTCGCTTGCTTCTGCAAACGCTATCACATCAGTAAGTTCTGGCTTGCCTTCGGTCAGCGTGCCGGTCTTGTCGACCACGAGCGTGTCTACATAAGACATGCGCTCCAAAGCCTCTGCATCCTTGATCAGCACACCTGTCTGGGCACCACGTCCGGTTGCCGTCATGATCGACATCGGTGTCGCCAGTCCCAATGCACAGGGACAGGCAATAATCAAAACAGACACGGCTGACACTATTGCAAATACCAGGGCCGGTTCAGGACCGATCATGATCCAGACCACAAAAGCCGCGACAGCGGCAAGAACCACGGCAGGAACGAAGTAAGACGCAACCTTGTCCGCCATCCCCTGGATCGGCGCCCGCGATCGTTGCGCAGATGCAACCATAGCCACGATGCGCGACAGCATGGTTTCGTCTCCGACGCGCTGCGCCTGCATGATCAGCGAACCGTTCTTGTTTATGGTTCCGCCTGTGACCAGATCACCTTTTGTCTTCTCGACAGGTACCGGTTCCCCGCTTATCAGGCTCTCATCAACCGATGAAGTCCCCTCCAGCACAATGCCGTCGACAGGTACGCTTTCACCGGGCCGAACCCGCAAGCGATCACCTTCGACCAGATTTTCCAGAGGCGCATCATATTCGTCTCCGTTGGAAACAATGCGCCGGGCCATTTTCGGTGCCAGGTCCAACAACGCTCGAATGGCATCACCGGTGCGCTCCCTGGCTCGCAATTCAAGCACCTGTCCGACAAACACCAGCGCGATGATGACCACCGCTGCCTCGTAGTATACAGGCATATGGCCGCCTTCCATCTTCAACCCCGCAGGAAACAAACCCGGCAGGAAAGTCGCAACGGTGCTGTAGAGATAGGCAGTCCCGACGCCGATCATGATCAGCGTCCACATGTTGAGGTTCCAGCTAACAATCGATGTCCAGCCGCGCTTGAAAAACGGCGATGCCGCCCACATTACAACGGGCGTTGCCAATGCAAATTCCAGCAGAAGGGCGAAATTTTCTCCGATCCAATCCCGCACCGGAAGCCCGATCATCGGTCCCATTGTCAGGACAATCAGCGGAATGGCGGCAGCGACGCTGATCCAGAGCCGCCGAGTGAAATCCACCAGTTCATGGTTCGGTTCGTCGGACACCCCGCCCATGGGCTCAAGTGCCATCCCGCATATGGGGCATGTACCCGGTCCATCCTGTACAATCTCCGGATCCATGGGGCATGTGTAGGTCGCGTCCTTGGCAGCAACCTGCTTTTTCCTCCGGCTGTTGCCGGATGCGTAGAAATAGGGGTCCGCGGCAAACCGGTCATGGCATTTGCCGCTGCAGAAATGAAACTCTTCGCTATCCCACTCGTGAGATGGTTTGCCCGCATCCAGGCGTACCGTCATCCCGCAAACCGGGTCTGTGGCGGTGATTGCCGCAGCCGGGTCGGAGTTCGTTTGATGGACGTCAGAGCCCCTACCTGATTGGTCTGTACTGGCATGATTCTTCATTGTTCAAGCAACCTGTTCAACATTGACGCCAAGCCGATGTGGTGCTTCCAGTAAGTGGAAGGTCAAGGTTGCTAGATTACAAATTTTTAATCCGCTAATTGCCGCCAGGGCCAGAAATACTTGCCATTTTCGGACTTTCAAGGCAAACGGCAGGCTCTATTAACCACGCGCATACCTTCTCTCACAAAATGGTCACTTGACAATTCTCCATGGCACAACAAACCTGCAACGCGCTGAAAACAGGAGCAAAAGAGTGTCGCGACTGGTGAATATGCTGATGGTCTGTGTCTGGCTGCTAAGCCAGGTACTGGTTGTGTCAAACAGCCAGGCCCATACTGCTATGGGTCATCAGAGCCACGAGGCCATGGTCGCTCAGACTGCTCCGGATGGTGAACCTCATGTGCACCACCATTCAGACAAACAACACTCGCACGACAAGAAAACAGCTTCATCAGATCATGGGGTTCCTGTAAACTTGCCCCACGCGATGGATGAATGTTGCGACATTGCATGCCAGTCGGCCACCGTATTGAACTCTTCAGAATTGACGGTACCGCACGAAACGTCTGCGGCCTTTGGATTCGCCGTCAGATCAGCCTCGTGCTGGTCGCCCGGGTTTGTTAACCCTCCCCCAAATCCTGCTGCCTGAGCGCATTCAGGTCACCAGTGTGTCTGGAATAATCTGACTGGCTGTAAAAGCCCGTCACTTTCCACCCCCCTTTTGGTTTGTCTGCGCTCGCTCGTTCACTGAAACGAGAGAGACGGAGCTTGTCTTGCTCCGGGAAAAATCAAGCAGCAGGGGCGCTTTCGGGCGATCTAGAAATGAAAACCAAGTTTGTATTGTTGGTGGTACTGGTTATTGCCAGTGGTTGCGCTGCACGCGCCGATTTGAGTCCGTACGACGTGCTGTCGCATCGCGACCCGACCGATCCCACCAGGGAAAGTGGCGGAGATCACTATCGTAGCGTAGTTGCGGATTATCATCCCCGCTCCGTAGTTGAACCAAAACCGTGGTCTGAGACGGCAACAGAAGCAGAAAAGCCGGAGGGCAATGCACAATGAGCATTTCCCTGTTCCGGAATTTGGCCATCGCATCTTCCGGCCTGTTGCTTGCCGGGTGCGCAACGCAAGCTGAAATAGCGGCTTTTTCAGATCCTGCCCGTGGCTTTGCCGAGGTACGCGACACGACGCGGGAAACGTCTAACAAGCAATCTGTGTGGATACAGTCGCACCAGGAGGCAGAAGCCGCTGCGGCCCGTGTTCACAAGTTGATCCACGGGAAGACCATCAACGCAGAAACAGCCGTCCAGGCGGCATTGCTCGCCAACAAAGGCCTGCAGGCAGCCTATGCCGAGATTGGCATGTCCGCAGCTGATGTCTGGCAGGAAGCACTTCCGGCAAACCCCAAACTGACAGTGATGTTCAGCCAGATCGGAGTGGCTCGTACAATCGAGTCTCTAATCACGGCCAACATTGCCAGAGCAATTTCCTACAAGGCCAGACTAAGTGTTGCTGAGGCGAAACTCCGCAAGTCGCAGTTGCAGGCAATCGAGGCTACATTGCGCGTCGCCAATGAAACCCGCGTCGCGTGGATCAATTCTGTATCCGCCTGGGAACGCGCCGGGCATGTGAAGCAGGCCATTGCCGCATCAGATGCGGGCTCGGAACTGGCCAAGCAATTGGGCGAGACAGGCGCAATACCAAAGGCCGCGCAGGCTCGGGAACACGTGAACTACGCTGAGTTGACGGCTCAACTTGCAAGTGCGCGTCTGGAGGCCCGTGAGGCCAAGCAGGTCCTGATCCGCAAGATGGGAGTGTGGGGCAAGGAGACCAAGTTCTCTGTGCCAAACAGGCTGCCACCCCTGCCCCGGAGGGTCACGAAAAAAACAACCATTGCAGCCGAAGCATTGCGTAACCGGATCGATCTGGTAATCGCAATGGCGGACCTGGAGATCGTGGCTCGCAGCCATGGGCTGACCAAGGTGACCCGCTATGTCAGCGATCTTGATCTGTCCGGAGGTGTTGAAATCGAGCGCGGCGAAGATGGCGGCAATGAAGTTTCCGGCGTTATCGAGTTCGACTTCGTGATCCCCATTTTTGACAGCGGTCAGGCCCGCTTGCGCAAGGCAGAATTTGCCTACATGCGCGCAGCAAACCTGGTTGCGCAGAGAGCCGTCGAGATCAGATCCGAGGCTCGAACTGCGTATGAGGCCTATCGCGGCCGATATGACATTGCCCGGCATCATCTCAACGCCGTGGCACCACTTCGCAAGGTGCTGCAGGAACAGGCGTTGCTGAACAATAACGGAATGATCACCTCCACTTTTGAGCTGCTGCAGGACGTTCGGGCGAAAGTCAATTCCGACCTTCAGGCCGACAATGCAAAACGCGATTTCTGGCTGGCGGAAGCCGGACTGAAAGCCGTCATTTACGGCGGCGGCGGCGCGGGCGGCGGTGGCGGTGAAATGGCCGTTCTGGCCGATGCCGGCGGTGCCGGGCACTAGAGCGAGATGAGGTTCACTTTCAAACGGACAACAACGATCAGGAGTTTCTGAAATGATTGACAATGTATCGAGGCGTCAGGTCCTGGGCGCTGGCGCAGCTCTGGCGGGCAGCGCCATGTGGACCCCGACAATGGCAAAAAGCATCCCCGAGGCCGCGACAATGGACAATGCGGCAACGCAAGATCCTTTGGTTCCGACATCGGGAGTGGATTATCAGCCGGTTGTAACACTGAACGGCTGGACACTGCCGCACCGCATGAACAACGGTATCAAGGAGTTCCATCTGGTTGCCGAACCGGTCGAACGCGAAATGTCTCCCGGCATGGTGGCCAGGCTCTGGGGTTTCAATGGCCAGTCCCCAGGTCCGACAATCGAAGCGGTTGAAGGCGACCGCATTCGCATCTTTGTCACCAACCGGCTGCCGGAACACACAGCTGTTCACTGGCACGGCATCCTGTTGCCTTCAGGCATGGACGGGGTAAGCGGACTTTCCCACCCGCCGATCAAGCCGGGCAAGACATTCGTCTATGAGTTCGACCTCGTGAAGAGCGGCACCTTCATGTACCACTCCCACGGCGACGAAATGGTGCAGATGGCCATGGGCATGATGGGCATGTTTGTTGTCCATCCCAAAGACCCGAAATTCATGCGCGTGGACCGTGACTTCCTCATCATGCTCAACGCGTTCGATATCGATCCCGGATCATACATCCCGAAGGTCATGACCATGACCGACTTCAATCTGTGGGCATGGAACAGTCGTATCTTTCCCGGTATCGACCCCTTGGTCATCGCCAAGAATGACCGCGTGTGCGTTCGGGTTGGCAACCTGACCATGACCAATCATCCGATCCACATGCATGGCTATGACTTCGAAGTGACATGCACCGATGGTGGCGGGGTAC
>JABDRA010000671.1 GCA_013041995.1 Anderseniella sp.
GATGATCTTGAAGCCGCCAGATGGTGCGATGTTCAACCGGATTTTCAAACCGCGCATTTCCTGAACGGCTTCGGTCATCCAGGCGGCAAGTTCCGGTTCAAACCCGACTGGAAATCTGTCCGCCACAAATCCCATGTCACGTCGAAAGGCCCGGTTGACCAGATGCCTGGATTTCCGGACCATTGGGATGTCATCATGGCGGCGGATGAAGCACATCCGTTCCGGCTGGCTACCAGTCCGGCACGGACATTTTTGAACACCACATTCAACGAAACACCGGGTTCAGTTAAGCGCGAGGGCCGGCCGGAAGTGCTCATGCATCCTGCCGACATGGAAGCCAATGGTTTTTCCGACGGCCAGATGGTCAAAATCGGCAATGAACTGGGCGTCGTGATGCTGCATGTGCGTGAGCACGACAAGGTCAGACGCGGGGTTGTGGTGTCTGAGGGCATCTGGCCGAACCGCAGTTTTGAAGGCGGTTGCGGCATCAACACGCTGGTTGGCGCAGACCAGCCGGCACCTGTTGGCGGCGGTGCCTTTCATGACAATCACGTCTGGATCAGGCACGCCTGACGTCCGTCAGCTCAGATATCAGGTCATCTGTGAACAGCAAGCCATTGAAAAGAATCATTTCCTGGTTTCAAGAATCGCGGCATGTTTGGCACATGATTTTTGTACGTACACGTTCTCCCTTGTTGGAACTGGTCTGCATAGCAGGTCTGATCGCCGTTGCAACGCTGGCTCCGCTGGCAGTTCTGGCCTCGGCACTGACCTGACATCCGGATCAAAGCCATACTGTACATCGCTTTGTCCAAGAAAGCGCTCGCGAAATCCTATTTCAGATCTGGATAAAACTCCGCCATCATGCGCTGATTATAGTCTACGAGGTTCTTGTGTGAGCGCGCATGCGCCAGGACTTCGCTGTCAAACACAGGGCACAAACTGCCGGCCACAAAAGGAAACACCGATGCGTCGGCCCCGCACGCACGAGAGCCCATCAGATATTTGTTGTCGACCATGACGTCTGACAACGACGTCAACATGCGGGCGGCCAGCCGGCAGATTTCTGGGCGTGAATGCCTGCCTGTGCCCTGACCCCACAGGTTGCGTTTCACCTGTTTGCGGATCATTCGCACCAATAAGCCACGCACGGGTGCTGGAATACTGTCGAAGAACATCCGGGGGCCGCGGTCAAAGTTCTCATCTATCGCCCAGCGTTCATGCATGACGGCAAAATACAGGCTTTCCTCCAGCATCTTTTCAACCGACCAGGCAATTCCGCGCTCACGTGCGGAAAGGCCCTTGTCAAAATCGATGCCGTGATTGTCTTCCAGATGAAACCGGATGAAAGTTGAATCCGGTATTGCCGTATCGCCATCAAGCAGAACCGGCATCTTGCCTTTCGGTGCCTTGCGCACGTCACCGACTTCCGTCGAGTAGTCGAGGCCTGCCAGCTTCAAGAGCATTTCACCCTTCATGGCAAACGGGCTGGGATCCGGCAGTCCAAACGCCGGGCCAAACATTTGTAATTTCAACATAATATGCTCCAGGCAGATGTTAAAAAAATCAAGCGTGTTCTTCTTATGTTCTGATATTTTGACTGCCGTTTCAAGATGAATCTAGTTGCAGTAACGCCATCGTGTAGAATGAGGTCCCGGGGTTGAGGCCAGGGCAGGCTAACCGGTTGCCAGCAGAGACAGGCCGGCGGCAGCATCGTCGGAAAATACGGCACACCCGTTTTCCAGACGAACACGTCCTTCAGCCAGAGCATTCAGCACTGCCGGGTATATCAGGTGTTCAACCGGCAATACCCGCGCCGCCAGCGTATCGGCATCGTCACCCGGCATGATCTTGACCACGCCCTGTGCAATGATCGCACCTGCATCCAGCTCGGCGGATATGAAATGCACCGAACAGCCATGAACCCGCACACCGGCCTGCAGTGCGCGTTCATGGGTGTTCACACCTTTGAACAGGGGCAGCAGGGACGGGTGGATATTGATCATCCTGCCGTCCCATTTTGCGATCAAATCACTGGTCATGATACGCATGAAACCCGCGCACACCACCAGGTCGACCCTGTTGGCCATGAGGGCCTCGTGTATCTCAGCATCCAGCGCCTCGCGTGTGCCCAATGCCTTGTGGTCGAGGACAACAGTGGCGATGCCGGCATTTTGCGCAACCTGCAAGCCTTTGGCGTCAGGGCGGTTTGAGATCACGCAGGCGATCTCGTAAGCGCAGGTATCGGCCCGGGCTGCCTCGACAAGCGACGCCATGTTGGACCCGCGCCCTGAAATCAGTATGCCAACCCGTTTGCGGCTCATGTCAGTTTTTGTCTCCAAACGACAATGAGCCGGTGAACTTCACTCTTGCCTGCCGGCCTGTGCGGGTGACAATCTCTCCCAACCGCACAACCTGTTCACCTGATGCAGCAAGGCTCAGCATCACATCGTCGGCCTTGGCTTCGCTGACCACGACGATCATGCCGATACCGCAGTTGAACGTGCGCAGCATCTCCTTTTGCGTTATGCCGCCATTGTCGGCCAGCCATCCGAAAACCGGCGGGGAACTGACACTCGCCAGATCGATTAGGGCTGCGCAGTCATCCGGCAGCACGCGCGGTATGTTCTCTGTAAAGCCGCCACCGGTTATGTGCGCCAGTGCCTTTATCCCGCTATGTTGTTTCAGAGCTGTCAATACGGGTTTCACATATATGCGGGTAGGGGCGAGCAACGCCTCGCCGAGGGTTTGTGACCTGTCAAACGGCGCCTTGTTCTTGTACTTCGCACCACTCACTTCAACAATTTTGCGGATCAGCGAATAACCGTTTGAATGCGGTCCCGATGATGCCAGGCCAAGGATGACATCACCGGCGCCTACACCTTTCTTCGGCAGTATCCTGCGCCGCTCGACAGCGCCGACGGCAAATCCCGCCAGGTCGTAATCACCACCGTGATACATGCCCGGCATTTCAGCGGTCTCGCCGCCGATAAGCGCGCAGCCTGCCTGCCTGCAGCCTTTGGCAATTCCGGCAACTACATCACGGGCAATGGCGACATCCAGTTTCCCGGTCGCATAGTAGTCGAGGAAGAACAGTGGCTCTGCACCTTGAACAATGAGATCGTTGACCGACATCGCGACCAGATCGATCCCGACACCGGAGTGGATACCGCTTTCTATTGCCACCCGCAGTTTCGTGCCGACGCCGTCGTTTGCTGCGACCAGGACCGGGTCTTTGAACCCGCATGCCTTTAAGTCAAACAGGCCGCCAAAACCGCCCAGCGACGGATTGGAGCCTTTGCGCCTCGTGGAGGCGGCCAATGGCTTGATGGCATCCACCAGTGAATTGCCCGCCTCAATGCTGACGCCTGCATCGCTATAGGTCAGTCCGTTGTGCTCATTTGTCATGTTTGTGCCTGCACACTACGCTTGAATTTTCTGTCCGCCGCTGCCATTGACTGTCGTGTCGGTTGACACTGGCATGAAGGCCACCCTTATTGGGTGATTGAATGGGATGGTTGCAAGGAAAATCGCCGGGTAATGAAGTCATTTATCCACGAAACACCGAACATGCGCGAACGCTCGATTTCCGGGATTGTTGCCGAAAGGGCTGCCAGGATGGCTGACAGTGTCAAGCAGGTTTGCCGGCAAACAGCCGTAGCCTGGCGGGTGGCGATTGCCTGCGTGGCCCTGACCGGACTGATCAGCCTCGTTGCTGTTCCGTCTGCGTTTGCCAGGGAAAATCCGTTGTACACCATTACCGGTGTTGAGGTGGATGTGCGGGCAGAAACCGCAGCCCAGGCCAAAAAACTGGCCATCACCGAGGCAAATGTGAAAGCATTCGCGCTGTTTGCCCAGCGCGTCGGCGGTGATGCGCTGGCCGACAGATTGTCTGACATACCATCCAAACGGATCGACGCGATGCTGGACAGTTTGTCGATTGAGGAAGAACGTACCGGACCGCAACGCTATATCGGCAAGCTCACGGTGCGTTTCCTGCCTGGACAGATGCGCAAGATAATGGCCGAACTGGGCGTCAGTTATAGCGAGAAACTGGCCCGCAAGACCGTCATCGTGCCGGTTTGGCGGACCGCAGAAGGTGTGGTGGTGTGGGAAGACAACCCATGGCGCACGGCATGGCTGTCGCTCCGGGCTGAAAATTCTCCCGTACCGTTGATCGTACCACTGGGTGATCTTGCAGACACCGATACCCTGACTGCCGAACTGGCCGCCAGCCGCGATGAAGCGTCACTTGAGGCAATCAGATTGCGCTATGAAGCAGATTCTGTGCTGGTCGCAGAGGCGTCTCCTGTCGGTGAGGATACGGTTCAGGCGACCATGGTCGGAGCCAGTGCGGTGGGAAGACTGGAGTTTGACAAGGCCTACGTTGCAGAAAACGGTGGCGGTGTTGCGGAAGCTGCAAGAACAGCCGCGCTGCGTTTCCACGAGGTCATGCTGTTGCGCTGGAAGAAGAAGAATGAAACCGGCCCTGTTACCCAGAGCTTACCCGTTGCTACACTTCCAGTTGCCGTAGCGTTTTATTCAACTGAAGAATGGTCGGCGCTGCGCGCAAGGATATTGTCCACGCCCGGTGTTGCAGGGGTCGATATTTCGACGATTTCACAAGGCGGTGCCATCGTGCAATTGTCTTATGTGACGGGATTTGAACAATTGCGCCAGTCGCTTTGGTCGGCTGGCCTCGCATTGCAAAACGTAGGTGGGACATGGGTGCTGCAGGCAAGTTGACGCTCGGGAGCGGTTTGCCGGAGCATCGGCAATGACTCTTCCCAATTTCATCACCATTGGCAGACTGTTTCTGGTGCCGGTTATCGTGTGGCTGCTCTATCAGTCGCTTTACCCGGCCGCGTTCTTTGTTTTCGTGTTGGCCGGTATCTCAGACGCCGTAGACGGATTTCTGGCCAAGCAGTTTGACCTGGCTTCTGAGCTCGGCGCGTATCTCGACCCGATTGCCGACAAGGCACTTCTGGTCACCATTTATGTGGTGCTTGGTATCTTTGAGCACCTGCCGTCCTGGATCGTGATTATCGTGGTCAGTCGTGACGTGGCGATTGTCGGCGCGGTGATCCTGTCCTGGCTGATGAACAGACCGGTCAAGATGGAACCGAACATGGTGTCAAAATCCAATACGGTAATGCAGATATTGCTGGTGATAGCCTTGCTCGCTGCGCTTGCCTTCTCGTCCGTGAACGCGACCATGGTCCTGGCAGGAGCATCGATTACAGCCGCTCTGACATTGGCTTCTCTTGCGGTCTATCTGCGTGACTGGCTACAACATATGGCGAATGGGGGATCTGTCACCCCGTCGGTCGGTTCTGCTGATAAAGGGGAAAAGCAATGACAGTCCAGCGTCAGGTCTCCATATGGCTGATCGTTCTCGGCGCGATGATTGCGTTCATGTGGCTGTTTGCGGATATTATGCTGCCGTTCCTTGCAGGCATTGTGCTGGCATATTTTCTCGACCCTGTCGCAGACGCCCTTGAACGCCTGAGGCTGCCACGGCTGGCGGCAACTCTGGTAATTGTGCTGACCAGCGTGTTCTTGCTGGTGCTTGTTCTGCTGCTGGTTGTGCCGCTCATCGGAGATCAGATTGGCAAGTTTGCCGAGCGCCTGCCGTCCAATGTGTCGACCCTGGTGACGTTGTTCAACGACCTCGCGCCGGTCTGGATGAAGGATGCATTGGCCAAGACAAGCGCCACCCTGCCGGCGTCAGGTTCTGATATCGCTGCCAAGGCGGCGGTATGGATAGGCGGCCTGTTACAGTCGATCCTGTCTGGTGGCCTGGCATTGTTCAACCTCATGTCGCTGCTCATAATCACGCCGCTGGTCACATTCTACATGTTGAACGACTGGGATCGGATGGTCGAACGGGTCGACGGCTGGATACCGCGCGATCACGTTGCGACGGTTCGTAGTGTTGCACGCGACATCAACTCGGCAATGGCCGGCTTTATTCGCGGGCAGGGCACCGTGTGCATGCTGCTTGGAATATTTTACGCTGTCGCACTGATTGCCGCAGGGTTGAACTTTGGCTTGCTGATTGGCCTTACCGCGGGTCTGTTGTCATTCATTCCGTTTGTCGGCGCGGCCATCGGTGGTGTTCTTGCCATTGCCACGGCACTGGTGCAGTTCTGGCCGGATTGGGTGCAGATACTCATTATTGCCGGCATCTTTGCTGTTGGTCAGTTCATTGAAGGCAATTTTCTGTCGCCGAAACTGGTTGGCCAATCAATAGGTGTCCACCCAGTCTGGCTGATGTTTGCCCTGCTGGCATTCGGCTACCTGTTTGGCTTTGCAGGCATATTGCTGGCAGTGCCGCTTGCAGCGGCCATTGGCGTGTTGTCAAAGTTTTTCCTGGACAAGTACCTTGCATCGAAACTGTATCTGGGGGTCAAGAAGCCACGCCAACCCACTCCACCTACGGGTGGTTGAGTACCGTGCCTGCTAAACCTGCACACCAGCTCACGCTGGATCTGCCGCACCGGGTCGCTACGGGCCGTGATGATTTTCTGGTCTCAGGCGCCAACGAGGCGGCTGTGGCGGCTGTCGATGCGTGGCCGGAATGGCCGTCTCCCGTCCTCATTCTTGTGGGCGCGGCAGGATCAGGCAAGAGCCATTTATGCGATGTGTGGTGTACCCGTGCCGATGCCGGAATGGTTCCGGCCAGTGCGTTGCAAACGTCCACTGTGTCAGACCTGATGCGCACAGGTGCGGTGGCTGTGGAAGATGCACCGGGTGACGGGTTCGACGAAGTCGCCTTGTTTCATCTGATCAATCTGGCACGGGAGACTTCGGGCAGTGTATTGATCACCTCCGGCGACTATCCGTCACGCTGGAACGTCGCATTGCCTGATCTTGTCTCGCGTTTGAAGGCAGCGCAGGTCGCAAGCCTGGGTGATCCTGATGACGAACTGCTGCGTGGACTGCTGGTGAAACAATTTGCAGATCGGCAATTACATGTTGACGAAGCCGCCATCAGCTACATGGTATTGCGCATGGAGCGCTCGTTCGAGGCCGCCCGCTCGCTGGTTGCAAGAATCGATGCGCGCGCATTGGCCGATCGCGCAGAAATCACCCGTAACCTGGTTGCCCGGGTGATGCAGGACGATGCCAAGCCGGCTATGATTGAAGACGACAAATCTTGATTAACACTCTTTGCGCGGTGTCACTGGGGTCGTCGTCATTGATGTGTTATATATATCTTTCAAATAGATAATCGACTGCAGTATTGGCGGCTCCTATCAGCCCGCGGAACCAGGAAGCATGAACCTCGAAAGCAAGGAATCCAAACAACTGGCGGACGCCAAACCGGTAGCCGTCACCGCTGAAGATCACCAGGATCTGACCAAATCACCCAAACGCTTCTTCAACCGGGAACTGTCCTGGTTGGGCTTTAATTACCGTGTGCTCATGGAAGCGCGGAACACCGCTCACCCTCTTTTTGAACGTCTCCGCTTCCTGTCCATTTCCGGCAACAATCTTGATGAGTTCTACATGGTCCGCGTGGCGGGGCTTGCTGCACAGATACGTGAGCAGGTCACCGGCCTGTCGCAAGATGGCCTGACACCGGCCGATCAGTTGTCCAGCGTACGTGCAGAGGCAAGCGAACTGATGGGCGAACAGGACAAGCGCTGGCATGCCTTACGCGAAGAGCTGCATGAAAACCGTGTCGAACTTATCAATACCGATCAACTCACCCTCCAGGATCGGGCATGGCTGGATGAGCGTTTCCACGAGCAGGTGTTGCTGGTGCTCACGCCGATTGCCATTGATCCGGCTCATCCGTTTCCGTTTCTGCCCAATCGCGGTCTGATGATCGCGCTTCAACTTGTGCGCAAATCTGACGGCGAGCAGATGAAAGCGCTGGTGCAGGTGCCGCAGCAACTGGAGCGGTTTACCCGCTTGCCGAACGGCGAGGCGGATGAAGGCCAGTCGGTTGCACGTTTCATCATGATCGAAGACATGATCACTCATTTCACCCCACGGCTGTTTCCCGGATATCAATTGCAGGGCAGGGGTATATTCCGCATCCTGCGCGACAGTGATATCGAGATAGAAGAAGAAGCAGAGGATCTGGTGCGCTACTTTGAACGTGCCCTGAAACGCCGCCGCCGTGGCAGCGTGGTGCGTCTGGAAGTTGATGGCGGTTGTCCGGAAGATCTTCGCACCTTCATTGCCCGCGAACTCAATGCGGATGCGGATGCAATTGTCATGTGTGACGGTGTTGTCGGCTATGCCGATACGTCCCAGCTCATTATCGATGATATGCCGGAACACAAGTTTCCGCCTTACAATCCGCGCTTTCCGGAGCGTATCCGCGATCATGGCGGTGACTGTTTTGCAGCCATTCGTCAAAAGGACATTATTGTTCATCACCCGTATGAATCATTCGACGCCGTGGTGCAGTTTGTCCGCCAGGCGGCCCGCGACCCGGATGTGGTTGCCATCAAGCAGACCTTGTACCGCACCTCCAATCAGAGCCCGATCGTTGAGGCGCTGGTCATGGCGGCAGAGGCGGGAAAATCCGTCATGGCGGTTGTTGAGCTGAAAGCCCGGTTCGATGAAGAAAAAAACATCCAGTGGGCGCGCAATCTGGAACGTGCCGGTGTCCAGGTGGTGTTCGGCTTCGTGGAACTGAAAACCCATGCCAAGACGTCGATGGTTGTGCGGCGCGAGGGCGGCCAACTGAGAACCTATGTCCATTACGGCACCGGCAACTATCACCCGATTACCGCGCGCATCTATACCGACATGTCGTTCTTCACCTGCGATCCGGCCTTGTGCCGTGATGCGGCACGCCTGTTCAACTATGTCTCCAGTTATGCCGAGCCAACCGAGCTTGAACGCATAGCCCTGTCACCGCTGACGCTGAGCAAGCGCCTGATCTCACACATTGAAGAAGAAATCGTCCATGCCAAGGCCGGCAGACCGGCGGCCATCTGGGCGAAAATGAACTCTCTGGTCGATCCGGAAATCATCGATGCGCTGTATCGGGCAAGCAATGCCGGCGTTCAGATTGAACTGGTTATTCGCGGCATTTGCTGTCTTCGGCCCGGCGTGTCCGGATTGTCCGAGAATATTCGCGTGAAATCCATTATCGGTCGTTTTCTGGAGCACTCGCGCATTGTCTGTTTCGGCAATGGTGATGGCCTGCCAAGCGACAAGGCGCGCATTTACATCTCGTCGGCTGACTGGATGCCCCGCAATCTGCATCGCCGTGTCGAAACGCTGGTGCCGGTGGACACGCCGACTGTCCATCAACAGGTACTGGACCAGATCATGGTCGCCAACCTGAAAGACAACCAGCAAAGCTGGCAATTGATGCCCGACGGCAGCTCACAGCGCATCGCACCTGGTCCAGATGAAGAGCCGTTTAACGCTCATGACTACTTTATGAACAACCCATCGCTGTCAGGGCGCGGAAGTTCTTTGAAAGATAGCCTGCCACCTGCTATTGCCGGTCATTAAAGGCAATGAGCGGTCGGGGCTTGATTCTGATCGGCACTTCAATAGCGGGACAGGTCTGAGTGAACCCGGCCAAGAGACTCGACAGGATTAACGATGCGCCGCCGGTTGCAGTGGTGGACATCGGTTCAAACTCCGTGCGCATGGTCGTGTATGACGGCCTGAGACGCGCGCCGTCGCCCATGTTCAATGAAAAGGTGTTATGCGCGCTTGGCCGCGGCGTAGCTGAAACCGGTGCGCTGGATGATGAGGCTTCAGAACGGGCCCTGAACGCGATCCTACGATTTCGCGCCCTGTGTAACCAGATGAATGTCAGCGAAATCTTTTCTGTGGCAACCGCAGCTGTTCGTGATGCATCCAATGGCACCGAATTCATAATAAAAGCCAAAAAGCTGCTCGGTGCCGATATCGGTGTTTTGACAGGGCGTCAGGAAGCGGCATTCGCAGCCAAAGGCGTGTTGTCCGGTATCCCTGATGCTGAAGGTATTGTTGGCGACCTTGGCGGTGGCAGCCTGGAACTTGTTGATGTCTCGATGGGCAAGTTGCGCGATGGCATAACACTTCCTCTGGGGCCGCTGCGAATTCTGGGTGAAACCGGCCCTGACATCGAGGCCGCCACCAGGTACATCGATGCCCAGCTTGACCGGGCCAAGTTGTTGCAGAAC
>JABDRA010000679.1 GCA_013041995.1 Anderseniella sp.
TTTCTGAATTATTCGGGGAGTGCGGTATATCGATGGTCACCTGTAGCACAATTAATCTGCCACGCCATGCGGTCGGCACACAACACAGCCTGAAAGTCTGGCGATTTGGCAAACCGGGTGCCACGCCAAAAGTCTATATTCAGGCGTCCCTGCATGCAGACGAACTGCCGGCCAGCCTTGCTGCGGCAAAACTGCTGCCCAGGCTCGTTGCAGCCGATGAGGCCGGAAAAATCTCTGGTGAGATTATTCTGGTCCCGGTGGCAAACCCCATCGGCCTGAACAATGTTAGCCTGCGCTCCCACAATGGCCGTCATCATCTACCCACAGGCGAAAACTATAATCGCGGCTTTCATGACGTTTCGGACGACGTGCTAAATGCCATCGACGGCAAAATGGCAAACGGACCCGAGGCAGACACATCTCTGGTCAAGACGGAAGTGGCCAGGGCGCTGGCCGCGGCAACGCCGGCCAATGAAGCACAAGCCTTGCGGCTGGAACTGATGCGATTGGCCTGCGACGCTGATATCGTGCTGGATCTGCATACTGATTCCGAAGCGCAGATGCATTTGTACCTGGATGAAGACCACTGGCCCCAGGCCGCCGACCTGGCCGGGTTGCTGGACGCGAGAGTAGTCATGTTCGCCCGCGCATCAGGAGGCGGCCCGTTTGAGGAAACCATCGCCTGGCCCTATGTTCGGGTCCGCGAGATATACGGCGCGGACGCAGTGGACCTGCCATTGACCGTGGTTGTTGAACTGCGCGGCGAATATGACGCCAGCCATGAATTTTCGGATTTTGATGCGGACGCCATATACCGGTTTCTGTGTCATCGCGCGGCCATCACGGAAGAAGCCGGACTGCTGCCTGAATTCACCGGTATTGCCGCGCCCTTCGCCGCGACAGATACCCTGACGGCAAAGGCGGCCGGTATCGTGGTCTATACCGCCGACATCGGCCAAACCGTGCAGAAAGGCGATGTACTGGTTGAGATCATTGACCCATTGTCAGACGGCGACATGGTGGTAGACCGCATCAGTGCTGCGGCCGACGGCCTGTTCTTTGCCCGGTCCAATCAACGTCTCGCCTGGCCCGGGGAAACCGTCGGCAAGGTACAAGGCACAGAAGCTCTCGCGCATCGAACCGGCAAGCTGCTTTATGACTAAACGGCTGGTCATACTGGCAGGCATTGCTTGCACTGTACTCGCACTGCCGGCACACGCTGGCGACAAACACCTGTTCAATGCCGACATACTGTCCAAATTCTGCAACTCACCGCACGGTGCGTATTACGACGATGGTATCTGCGCAGGTTACATTACCGCCATTGCCGATGTGATGCTGCGCGAACCGGGCATGGCAAAGCGCCTGTGTGTGCCCCGAAACCTGTCGACTTCCGACTTTTCCAAACTGGTGACGCGCCATGTTGCCCGTAACCCGGACGACAACACATTGCCCGCCTCCGAAATGGTCCGTGCAGCGTTGCTGAAGGCGTTTTCCTGTTGACGCGACGGTGACCGAAAGAACTGGATGCACATTGGATTCGTTGAATCAATCGTATTATTAACAATGTCACATTGATAACTGGATACGCGAATGATTGACGTAGATGCCGTCGTGACCTGGGTTGACGGTGCCGATACAGCCCATGCGAAAAAGCGCGCAAACTACATAGAACAGTCAGGGTCGGCGCTTCATGAAAACGCGATCAACCCGCATCGCTGGGTAGACAATAACGAGCTCTATTATTGTTTGCGCTCGATCCATGTGAACGCGCCGTGGATTCGTCGCATCTGGCTCGTTACTGACAATCAAACTCCTGATCTTTCGCCATTTTCGCAAGGCTTTCGCGACAAGATTCAGATAGTGGACCATGCCGAGATCTTTGCCGGATTTGCCAAATTTCTGCCAACCTTCAACTCTCTCGCAATAGAAAGCCTGATCTGGCGTATTCCGGAACTGGCTGAGCATTTCATCTATTTCAACGACGATGTGTTTGTTTCAGCTCTCGTCGGGAAAACTGACTTTTTCCGGGATGGAGCGCCGGTGCTGCGCGGCAAATGGGTTGACTATTCCAGCCTGGCCGCCTCACCGGAACAGCGTCAGGATGCGGCGCTGATGAACCATTATAATCAAATCAGGTCAGCCAAACTGATCGGCTTTGATGCCCGCAACCTGTTCCATGGTGCTCATGCGATCCATCCAATGACCAAATCGATCATGGCGCGGTTGTTTGAAGAATTTCACGCTGAGTTTATTAAGAATATTTCACACCGGTTCCGGGTCACCGGTCAGTTTCTGCCGCAGGGCCTCTACAACCACGCCTGTATAAAGACCGGAAATTTTACAACTGTGAGCAAACGGGACCACATTCACCTGTCGTCCGGCGTCTTTGACAAATGGTCGGCCCGGGAAGTCACCGATCACCTGCTCAAGGCGGCAACACCGGACATAAAGTTTCTTTGCGTAAACGACCTGCCGGTCGTCGAGCGAAACATCCCCGACGCCCGCAATCTGATCGAACAGATCATCGGATCAGACCAGAATTCAGCCTTGCTGATCTAAAGTCGTTTGCTCTTGTTGTGAACCACTTCAAGCAGCCAGCAGCGCCTTTACCTCGGCTTCGTCGGGCATCAACTCAAGGCAGCGCCGGAACCAGTCCATCAGGGGACCGTCTTCGAGAACCGGGAAGTCGGACACCACATGCGGCCACATCAAGGTGCCGAACAGGATGCAGTCGGCATAGTCAGGCTGATCCCCGCCAAGCCATTGCGCCCTCGCCAGTGCCCGGCGTGCCGGCGCAAGCGTCAGGGAATTGAAACCGGCCACGCGGCCTTCGCGGCCGGCCTGGAACTCCTCCAGCGTCTTGCCGAAGCGCCCCTCTCGGGTCGTGCGAAAATAGTCCTTGTCCTGCGGCCGCAGCACTGACCAGACATCCACAACGATCATGGATGCCAGCGCAGCGACAACCGCAGTATCTGCCCAGCCCTGAATCAGCCGGCAATGAGCCTCAGCCGCCTCACCGCGAAACAACGGGTTCGCGGCGTGAACCTCGTCGAGATGGCGGGCGATCTCGAAACTGTCAACAATTACGCTGCCGTCCGTTTCCAGTGTCGGGACCGTCTTGACGGCGCCATCACAAATTCCGGGTATCTCGGTAAAACCGACAGACGCGGCCTCAACCTCAATCTGCTTGATGGCAAGCGCCATTCGCGTGCGCCAGCAATAGGGCGAAAACCGCCGCTTGTCGTCACCGCAAAGTTCATAGAGTTTCATGTTCTGCCTCCGGCATGTTGTTCAAGAACAAGCGCCTGCGCAACCACGCAATGCTCACCATTATGGGTTATTGACGGCGAGCCATAGAGCTCATACCCATCTTCCAGAGCAGCAGAAATCCGTTCGCAAAAACTGCGGTCATCCTTCCCGGTCAGAACCCGGTAACGTAGTTTATCGCTCATTTGCAACCTCTTGTTTTAAAACATATTTCAGTTCAATCTGGGCGTTCAAACATAACCCTGGCGTGGGCAACACCGTGCTCACCATCCACCAGAGTGAAGCTCTGATAGGCGCGAGGTGTCAGCCCCAGATTTTCAAACTGCATGAACTCAGATTTGGTGAGCGGCCAGGGTGGGCCAGCCACGTCAGTGCCCTCATCTCGTACCCGACCGATAACCAGAAGCGAACCACCCGGGGCAATCAGACTTGCAATCGCAGGATAAGCGGCTTCGCGCTGCACTCCTTTCAGCGCCTGCAGCGTGTAGGTTTCGTGTACTAGGTCAAATTTGCCCAGCCATTCCGGTGGCGGATCAAGAAGACTGGCAACCACATACTCCACACTGGAATGAGGGAACCTTTTTCTGGCCCATTCGATTGCGACCGGTGACACGTCAAACGCCGTCACGTCATACCCTGTGGCCGACAATGCTTCGGCATTGTCACCAAGCCCGCAGCCAATATCGAGTGCGCGGCCCTCGTGGATCATGCCGGAACGGGCAATCCATTCTGCAAGACCGGGATGGGTTTCCTCATCAGCCCAGGGCACCATCGCAGTATCGCCGTCGGCTCTGCGATAAACCTCATCAAACCAGGCCAGCGGTTCGCCGCGAGCCTCGGCTTCGGCATGGATCGAGCCGGTGCTTTCCCTGGCGCGCCTGCGCCGTGAGGCAAATTCCTCACCCATCAGTCCGGCTCATCTTCGTTTTGCGTTGCGCCGGAACCGGATTCCGCCTTCTTGGTCCATCGGCCACGGGCGTCCTGCTGCCAGTACGTCGCTGTCAGTCCTTGCGAACTGACGTTCTTCCATTTCTCGCGCGCCGCCGCCAACGCGCTGTCGTCATTGCCGTCGAACAGAATGATCAGGCGATCCAGTCCTTCAGGGTTATCGAATTGAGCGCCGTCCACAAGAAACCTGATATTGGCGCCATTGGGATTTTCATCGCTCGTGGTCAGCCAGACCGGTTGCAGTTGCGCATTGCCGTCCGCCGCGCTGCCGTGTGCAAGAAACTCGTCGTCGCGCCACTGCCAGAACTGGTCCGACAGGTTTTTCAACCGATCGGGATCGACCGTCTGCACGACTGCCTTCCATCCCCTTTCCAGGGTTTTCTGGACAAGTTGCGGCAGCACGTCTTCAAGGCGTGCACGCTCGAGATGATAGAACAGCACTTCAGTCATGATTGACGCTACTCACACCAAAGCTTGTGTTCACGGCTCACTTTTCGTAGTGCCTGGCCACCAGCAGGTCGAGCAACCGGACCCCCCAGCCCGATCCCCACGACTGGTTGATCGGCGACTTGACCGCGTCCATGGCCGTTCCTGCCACATCCAGATGCGCCCATGGCACATCATCCACAAAGCGCTGCAGAAACTGCCCTGCGGTAATGGAACCGGCCAACCTGCCGCCGATGTTTTTCATGTCGGCGATGTCTGAATCAATCAGTTTGTCATATTCCGGCGCTAACGGCATGCGCCAGACCCGCTCGCGCGTGTCCTGCCCCACACCGGCCAGTTGATCAGAAAGCTTGTCATCATTGGAAAACAGACCGGCATGTTCCTTGCCAAGCGCAACCAGAATGGCACCTGTCAAGGTCGCAAGGTTGACCATGAACTTCGGCTTGAAACGATCCTGCGTATACCACAGTGCATCAGCCAGAACGAGGCGGCCTTCAGCGTCGGTATTGAGAACCGCAATGGTTTGTTTCGACATGGATGTCACCACATCACCAGGGCGCTGGGCATTACCGTCCGGCATGTTTTCGACCAGCCCAACAACACCGATCGCGTTGACTTTCGCCTTGCGTCCGGCAAGGGCGGCCATCAGGCCGGTGACACACGCAGCGCCGCCCATGTCCCCCTTCATGTCTTCCATGCCGGCTGATGGCTTGATGGAGATGCCGCCGGTATCGAAAGTCACGCCCTTGCCGACGAAAGCAACCGGCGGATCGCCCTTCTTGCCGCCCTCCCAACGCATGATGCATAGCCGGGGTTTGCGGGGTGATCCCAGCGCAACCCCCAGCAACGCCCCCATTCCCAGCTTGGCCATCTGCTTTTCATCAAGCACTTCAATGATCAGCCCGAGTTTTGATAGTTTCCTGATTTCACTGGCAAAACTCTCAGGATAAAGAATGTTGGCCGGCTCGTTTACCAGGTCTCTTGCCAGGTGAACGCCTGTGGCAACCGCATCCAGCGAGGCATACCGGGTCTTTGCCGCGGCAACCGCCGCAGTCAGTATCTTCGCACTGGCCAGCTTTTTCACCTTTGACGGCTTCGACTTGTACTTTGTGAAACTGTAGGTGCGCAACCGCATGCCCGAGGCGAGCCGGGAAGACATAGCAGCCGCTTCAATACCAGGCTTGCCGGGAAGTGCGGCTGACACTGTCAGTCCAGTGGCCTGAACCTCGCCGGCTGCAGCGGCAATTGCGCCGCCGACATATTCGGCAGCGACTTCATCCAGATCATCGGTTTTGCCGACACCCATGACAATGACGCGTTCAGGCCCTGATCCATTTGGCAGGATGACGTCGAGGGACTTTTCACGCTCTGCCTTGAAGTCCGCCACCTTTATGGC
>JABDRA010000147.1 GCA_013041995.1 Anderseniella sp.
GGCCTGTCGGTTGCCATGATGCTCGCCGATGCTCATACCGGGCACGTGCTGGCGGAGGTCGGGTCGGCGGGCCTGCTGGAGGTCAGACGGGCAGGCTGGATAGACATGACCCGTGTGCCCCGGTCGCCGGGCTCCGCGCTGAAACCCTTCATCTATGCGCTGGCACTGGAAGACGGGCTGGTGCTGCCGGAAACCCTGATCGAAGACCGCCCGGCCAGTTTCGATGGGTACAGGCCGCGCAATTTCGATCTGACGTACCAGGGTGATGTGAGCGTTCGTCAGGCGCTGCAATTGTCCCTCAATGTGCCGGCAGTCAGGCTGCTGCAGGCAGCCGTGCCGTCCCGGTTGCTGGGCCGGTTGCACAGGGCAGGGGTTGCCCCGGTTCTGGCGAACAACAAGGCGCCCGGCCTGGCCATTGGTCTCGGCGGCGTGGGTGTAACACTGAAGGACCTTGTGCAGGCGTATACCGTTTTCGCCAATCACGGGCGCCCTGCAACACTTGGAGATGGTGTGACAGAAATCCCGTCTGCTGCTGGTGGTCGGGCCATGTTTTCAGCGGTTGCCGCCTGGCACGTGGCGGATATTTTGTCGGGTGTCGCACCACCGCGTGGTACCGCGCGGCTGCCGATTGCCTACAAGACCGGCACCAGCTATGGCAATCGCGATGCCTGGTCGGTCGGATTTGACGGCCGCTATGTGCTGGGTGTGTGGGTCGGACGCGCTGATGGTGCGCCGGTGCCCGATCTGAACGGGATAACAGTGGCCGCGCCCATCCTGTTTGATGGCTTCGTCCGGTCCGGGTTGAAACTTGAGGCCTTGCCGCCGGCACCGGCCGGTGCGGTGCGTATAGATGCAGCCGATCTGCCCGTTGCGCTCAGGCGGTTCACGGCTCCCGATACCGGTCTTCCGCAGGTCGGAGCATATGAGGCGGCCCTGCATATTGTGTACCCGCCCGACGGAGCGCATGTTGACCTGGGCCTGGCGTCGGGACAGGCAGTTCAACCACTCATGTTGAAACTGCAGGGCGGCCGCGCGCCGTTCCGCCTGCTGGCCAACGGTGTTCCGGTTGGCGAACCTTTGCGGTCGCGCAGCGGATTGTGGCAAGCCGTTGGTGTCGGATTTTCACGCCTGTCGGTGATTGACGCCCGGGGCCGGTCTGCCAGCATCAATGTGTATCTGGAATAAATGCAGATGGATTAGTCGTCGCGCAAACGAAAACGCTGAATCTTGCCGGACTCATTACGCGGCAACTGGTCCAGAAACCGGACGGCGCGCGGATACTTGTATGGCGCAATGGTGCTTTTGACATGGTCCTGCAGGTTGTCGGCCAGTTTTGCCCGGTCCTGCGCGGCAATTGGCGTGACCACGTAAGCCACCACGATCTGCCCGCGCTCTTCAGATGCTTCGCCGACAACGGCACATTCGCGGACATCCGGGTGCAGCAGCAAGGTGTTTTCAACTTCAACACCTGAAATATTGTAGCCCGATGAAATGATCATGTCGTCCAGACGGCTGTGATAGGCGAGATAACCGTCTTCGGTCATCGAACAGGCATCTCCGGTGATGTTCCAGCCGTCGCGTACGTATGCCTGCTGGCGTTCATCATCAAGATACCGGCATCCTGTAGGACCTCTGACGGCCAGTCGCCCGATTTCGTTGGCCGGCAGCTTTTGACCAGCATCGTCAAGCACGGCGATTTCATAGCCGGGTATCGCCGGGCCGATAAAGCCTGCACGCACATCCTGTCCCGTTGATCCGGCAAATGCGTGCAGCATTTCCGTTGATCCCAGCACCTCCGCCAGGTCCATACCCGTCGCATCCGCCCACGCCTGTCGCACTGGCAGGGGCAGGGCTTCGCCGGAGGACACGGCAAGGCGCAATGTTGCCAGGGACTGGCCCGTCTTCAGTTTCACCATCTGCTGAAAGAAGGTCGGCACGGTGAAGCAAACCGTGGCGCCATAGGTCTCGATTGCATCGAGCAGTTGCTCCGGCGAATACCGCGCATTGAGCACGCTGCAGGCACCTGCATGGAACGGAAACACCAGCAGCCCGCCGAGGCCGAAGGTAAATGCCAGTGGCGCGGTGCCGATGAAGACATCTTCCCGCGAAGGCGCGATGATGTGCCGGCACATGGTTTCGCAGATGGCGATCACATCACGGTGAAAATGAACTGTGGCCTTGGGCCTGCCGGTCGTGCCGGAGGTAAAGGCAATCAGCGATATGTCATCGGGCAGGGTGGCGCAGGTGTCCGTTAGTGGTGAGGCCTCCGCCATCAGATCAAACAGTTCGCCGTCGCCGGCGTTGAACCCGATAACCGGTACGTCCTTGCCTGATGAACTGACCGCGAGTGACAGATCCTGCATCAGGCTGGTTTCACAGATCGCCAAGGCCGGTTGCGACATGTCGATAATCACCCGCAGTTCGTTGTCGCGCAGCAGGGACATGGTTGTGACGGCCACCGCACCAATCTTCTGCACGGCCAGCCAGACAAGCGCGACCTCCGGAGAGTTGCCGCCACGGATCAGCACACGATTGCCCGGCTTGATGTCATAGCGCTGAACCATCACCGAGGCGGCCCGGCAGACACGATCGTTCAGTTCTGTATAGGTCCATGTCCGATCACCGCCGCGAACCGCCGGCCTGTCGCCGGAACCATCTGAAATATGCCGGTCAAGCAGCAGCGATACGCAATTGAGGGTTTTCAGACCGGATACGTCCGCCAGAGGCAGTATTTGCGGCCACTGATCGCGCGGCGGCAGCCGATCATGTACAAACCGGTCTTTCTGCGGGCTGACCGGCGGCGTCATTCAGGTGTCCAGTCCGGTGCAATCAGGCGGCG
>JABDRA010000690.1 GCA_013041995.1 Anderseniella sp.
ATACCAACTAAGACTGACAGGATGCCGACAGTTAGGGACGTCGGCAATAAGCTCAATAACAAGGACAAGAGCACAATAAGCCATGGAATAAAAAGGGTGGCGGCGGCTGGCAAGGCGGCGGCGGAAACGGCGGCGGCGACGGACCGTGGGGACAAAAACCATCTGGCGGTGGTGGACCACGCGGTGGCGGACCGGGAACACCCCCCGATCTGGAGGACCTCATCCGTAAAGGCCAGGACCGGCTCAAAACCGTCCTGCCGCAAGGCGGTGGTGGCAAAAGCCCCTGGATTATCGGCCTGATCGCCGTTGGTGCTCTGTGGTTTTTCAACAGTTTTCACACGGTCGAAGCGGAAGAGCAGGGCCTTGTGCTGCGGCTTGGCGAATACAACCGCACAGTTCTGCCGGGCCTGCGCTTTGCAGCCTGGCCGGTCGAGACCATGGAAAAGCTCCCGGTTGAAAGTGTCAGCCAGATTGATTTTGGCGGCAACGACCGAAACTCCAGCAATTTGATGCTGGCCGGCGATCAAAACCTGATCAATGTTGAATTCAAGGTGCAGTGGAAGATCGGCGATCCACAAATGTACCTGTTCAATATCCGTGAGCAGGAGATGCTGGTTCGGACGGTGTCTGAAAGTGCGATGCGTGAAATTGTTGGCCGGACACGGGCTGAAGATTTCCGTACCCAGGGCCGTCTGGATGCGCAGGCGCAGGTTCGCGAACTAATACAGGCCGCTCTCGACTCCTATAATGCCGGTATTTCCATTCTGGGCGTGCTGCTGGAACGGGCTGATCCACCGCCGCAGGTGGCCGATGCGTTTGAAGAAGTGCAGCGTGCCGAGCAGAACCAGAATCAGTTCATTCGTGAAGCTGAACAATACCGAAACCAGGTGCTGGGTAAGGCACGTGGTGAATCATCCAAGATTGTCGAAGACGCAAAAGGCTACACGGCGCGGGTCGTCAATGAAGCCGAGGGTGAGGCACAACGCTTCAATTCCATCTACGCTGAATACTCCAAGGCCAAGGATGTGACCCGCAAGCGTCTGTTCCTTGAAATGATGGAAGGCGTCATGTCGAATACCAACAAGGTGATCGTGGAAGGCAGTGCCGGCGGTCAGGGCGGAACCGGCGTGGTGCCGTACCTGCCATTGCCGGAAATACAGAAGCGTCAGCAGTCTTCGGGGGGTAACCAGTAATGGGAATGTTCAAGTCATTTGGAGCCATTGTTCTGGCAGCGATTGCATTTCTTGTGTGGACATCGGTGTTTGTTGTCGACGAGAAAGAAAAAGCCCTGGTCACACAGCTTGGTGAAATCCAGCGGGAAATCGACAAGCCCGGTCTGTATTTCAAGCTGCCGTTTGTGCAGGAAGTTATCAGAATCGAAGATCGTATCGTGTTCTTTGAAAGCCCGGACAAGGAAGTTCAGGTGGTGGACAGCCGGCGGTATGTCGTTGATACCGTCACCATGATCCGCGTGAACAACCCGCGTCTGTTCCGTGAAACCGTTGGCGCATCGCTCAACCGCGCCAAGGATCGTATTGAAACCCGTCTCGATGCAGCGCTGCGCCAGACTTATGGCCGACGCTCGTTTGATGCTGCCCTGTCAAAAGACCGAGCAGCCATGATGCGTGAAATCCGTGATCAGGTTCGCCTCGAAGCTGAAGCACTCGGTATCGAAGTGGTCGATGTGAAAATCCGCCGTACCGATCTGCTGGAGCAGGTTTTGAAAGATACCTATGCCCGCATGAACTCAGAGCGGTTTGCAGAGGCTGCTGAACTTCGCGCCATTGGTGAGGCACAGGCGACGCGCATCAGGGCGGAAGCCGATAGGCAGTCTGTTGAGCTGATGTCGAAGGCGCAACGGGAGTCGGAAATCCTGCGCGGTGAAGGCGATGCACAGCGCAACAAGGTGTTCGCGGAAGCATTTCAGCAGGATCCGGAATTCTTCGCGTTTTACCGGTCCATGCAGGCTTATTCAAAGAGCCTGTCGAACAGCGATACGACGTTGGTACTGAAGCCTGACTCCGAATTCTTCAAGTATTTCGGTACTCAGCAGTCAGCGCCGGCGAATTAGTGAGCGAGTTTGTTATGGCAATAGGGCTGGTCTTCGTTATCGAAGGCCTGCTCTATGCCGTGGCACCCGGTCGCCTGAAAGACCTCGCCGAAATGGCGGCCCGGTTTTCAGAAGATACCCTGCGCAATTTTGGCCTGGCCGCGATTGGCTTTGGCGTACTGATTGTCTGGGTGGCACGGAGCTTTCTGACATAGAATCCTGTTTTGACGGGGCTTTATGTGCAAAATCGGAACTCTTTTTCGTGAGGTTTTTTCCATGGTAAGCAAGGTCACGCAATCGTTACGATCCGTGCAGACCGGTACTTGCGTTAAACAGCTTATGATGTCCACAATCAGGTCCTAAAACTATCGTTCAGGTTCGCAGCACTCTTAGCGCGTCTGCGACGACAAGCATTCACTTCAGGAGAGTATCTACTCAATGACCGGCAGAGCGAGAACAAAAGTAGCAGCACACAATGCCAATTTGGCCATTCAGACAATGACGCGAGTGACGTTGTTTGCCTTTGTGGTGCTGGCAATCTGGGCGCTTGGCATGCAGTCGGCGCGCGCGCAGGGGCCGGCTCCTGTTGCTGACCTGGCCGAGCAGTTGTCTCCGGCCGTTGTCAACATTTCGACCAGCCAGAAAGTTTCCGGGTCCGATGGCGTACCCGTTCCCAACGTACCGGAGGGAACCCCGTTCAGGGAGTTTTTTGAAGAGTTTTTCAAGAAGCAGCAGGAACAGGGACAAGCACCCGGCCGCAGGCCAAACCGGCCACGCAATGCAAATTCGCTGGGATCGGGCTTTGTCATTGATGCAGGCGGCACGGTTATCACCAACAATCACGTTATTGACGGTGCTGACGAAATCGAGGTGATCTTCAACGATGGCCGCCGGCTGAAGGCTGAACTGATCGGCAAGGATGCCAAGACCGATATCGCGGTGTTGAAGGTCAAATCCGATACACCTCTTCCGTTTGTGGAATTTGGCGATTCATCCGTCCTCCGGGTCGGCGACTGGGTCATGGCGATCGGCAACCCGTTCGGCCTTGGCGGTACCGTTACACTGGGTATCGTTTCAGCCATGAACCGCAATATCAATGCGGGCCCTTATGATGATTTCATTCAAACCGATGCGTCGATCAACCGGGGTAATTCCGGCGGTCCGCTGTTTTCGATGGATGGCAAGGTCGTTGGTGTGAACACTGCAATCATCTCGCCGTCAGGCGGGTCGATCGGTATCGGATTTTCGGTGCCGAGTGCAACAGCGCGCAATGTTATCGACCAGCTGATCAAGTTTGGAGAAACGCGGCGCGGCTGGCTTGGTGTCCGGATCCAGAACGTCACCGAAGATCTTGCTGAGAGCCTGGGCCTAGATAAGGCCCACGGTGCGCTGGTGGCGGACGTCACCGCGACCAGCCCGGCAGAGAAAGCCGGCATACAGGCTGGTGATGTGGTGGTAGCGCTGGATGGCAAGGAGATGAAGGACAGTCGTCAGTTGTCCCGTCTGGTTGGACAGCTCGCGCCGGACACGACCGTGAAGGTGGGTGTGCTTCGCAAGGGCAAGCCAATGGATATCGAGGTGACGCTGGGTCGGCTTGAAACCGGCGAAAAGCTGGTCCAGGCGGCCGACAAAGAGAAAGCTGCTGAAGCGGCAGGCGCGGCGGAGATCGAGGTTCTGGGCCTCAAGGTCGAAGAACTCAGCGATGAACTGCGCACCAAGTTCAAGGTGCCGGAAAAGGTACAGGGCGTGATTGTTGCCGAAGTTTCAGCAGATGGTGCTGCAGCCGACAAGCAGTTGCGGCCGGGTGACGTGATAGCCGAGGTCGGTGATGTCAAGGCATCCACGCCGGAAGACTTGGTCAAGGCAGTTGATGCAGCGGTCAAGGCCGGTGACAACTCGATCCTGATGCTGGTATTGCGCGCTCAGCGCAATTTCGATCCGCACTTCATCGCGCTGCGCCTGAAGAAAAAGTAGACGCTACACAGATTCACGACTGACAGCGGCCGGGTACCAATGCCCGGCCGTATCTATTTAATGATGCCGGGCAAACTCCTCGCGGGTGAAGCCTTGCAGATAGAGCAGGGACGTCAGGTCGCCATGGTTTATCTGAATGCCGACTTCCTGCTTTACAGCCGGCTTGGCATGAAGCGCCACACCTGTGCCTGCGGCTAGCAACATGGGGATGTCGTTTGCCCCGTCACCCACCGCCATGGTCTCAGC
>JABDRA010000691.1 GCA_013041995.1 Anderseniella sp.
TGACTGGGCTGATGGTTTGTCTCGCGACAACCTGATCGTGCTGAACTGCATGCACGGTCACAATGTATCGCAGATCGCCACTGCCTTGCTCAGGGAGAAGGGTTACAATGCCCGCGCACTGGCAGGCGGTGTGGACGGCTGGATTGAGGCCGGCCTGCCGACCATCGGGCAAAGCCGGCTGTGTCCGGTCGCCGCCACGCCGAGCACCTGGGTTACACGCATCAACCCCAAGATTGACCGCGTTGCATGCCCATGGCTGATATCCCGCTTCATAGACCCGGATGCAGTGTTTCATTTTGCCGAGGCAGAATGGGTTATTGATATCGCAGACGAACTTTCAGGCGTCGCCTTCGACACACCCGGCGCGGTCATTGAGCACGATGGCGACCTTTGCAGTTTTGACACACTATTGCGCGAATTTGATCTGAATGATCCGGCACTCGCTCAACTTGCAACCATCGTGCGCGGAGCCGATACGGACAGGAATGACCTGGCTCCCGAGGCAGCCGGATTGTTGTCCATCATGCTCGGCAATTCCATCCTGGGCAAAGCCGATCACGATGTTATGCGGCTGGGATTCCCGGTCTATGATGCGCTCTACGCACGCCTGAAACTGGCCGGCAATGAAATCCACGGCTGGCAGCCGATGGCTGATTGAGGGGTAACAGCAATGAAAAATGAACCCACAACTTCATTTCGTGAGGCCATGCGTGTTTTTGCACGCATCGGCTGCCTCTCCTTTGGCGGCCCAGCAGGACAGATCGCATTGATGCACCGTGAACTGGTGGAACAGCGCCCCTGGCTGAGCGAACAGGATTATCTGCGCGCCCTCAATTTCTGCATGTTGCTGCCCGGCCCGGAAGCCATGCAGCTTGCAACCTACGCCGGCTGGCGCCTGCACGGCGTGCGCGGCGGCCTGATGGCCGGCCTGCTGTTTGTGCTGCCCGGTGCTGTCGTCGTACTCATCATCTCTGTGCTCTATTCACTGTTCGGCAGACTGCCCCTGGTTGAAGCGGTGTTCTTCGGCATCAAGGCTGCCGTGCTGGCAATCGTTCTGGAAGCCCTGCTGAAAGTCTCACGCCGGGCCTTGAACCTGCCCTGGCACTGGATGATCGCCATTGTGGCTTTCCTCGCCCTGTTCGTGTTCAATATACCGTTCCCGGCCGTGATCGCGGTCGCCGGTATGACCGGTTATCTGATGACAAAGGGAGATGCACCTGACACCGCATTGCAAGAGGTCACACCGGTGCCGGTCCTGCAGACTGTGCGCACTGTTGCGATCTGGCTAATCATCTGGTTTACGCCGATCGCCGTGATCGCCCTGGTCACCTATCCTGATCATCTGCTGGTTTCCGTCGGGCTGTTCTTCTCCAAGCTGGCCGTTGTGACCTTCGGCGGCGCCTATGCCGTCCTGGCCTATATGGGTCAGCAGGCGGTTGAAAATCACGGCTGGCTCACCGCCCCGCAAATGGTTGACGGGCTGGGCCTGGCGGAAACCACACCCGGACCATTAATTCTGGTAACAGAGTTCGTCGGCTACATGGCAGGGTTTCGCGCCTCCGGGCTGCAAGGCTCCATTGCCGGTGGACTGGCGGCAGCCGCAATGGCTGTGTGGGTGACCTTTGCACCGTGCTTCTTGTGGATATTTGCAGGCGCTCCCTATATTGAACGCCTGGCCAACATGCCACGGCTTTCCGGTGCGCTCAGCGCCATTACCGCAAGTGTCGTCGGCGTCATTGCCAACCTTGCTTTATGGTTCGGGCTGCATGTCCTTTTCGCAGATCTGACAAGGATCGAGACAGGCCCGGTCACAATGACCTGGCCGGTCTGGTCCAGCATGAACATAACCGCGGTCGGGCTGTTCATATTGTCTGCTGTGATGCTGCTGAAACTGCATGCCGGCCTGGCCAAGACACTGGGTATTTGCGCGCTACTGGGGGCCGCAATTGGCCTGATGAACTGATCTGTCACATGTCCAGAACGAAGACATGCATCAGTATTGCACGATATCCCCGGCGCATACTAAAAGAGCCGGACACATCGAGAAAGTCGTCGAGACGGGCAATCTGCCTGCCGTTCTTATCAACGAGAGAAGCATTCCGGATACGTTCGGGATGCAGATAGCGGCGCTGCACACTGGCCCTGTGACCGTCATCGGGATCATGCAGGATAATCACGTCGCGGTCGGTTGCACCGTTCTTGTTGACACCGAAACCAGCCATGGTCGTCATGTGACCGCCGATCCGCTGGAGGTCACCGGGCCGGGCGCCTTCCTTGAAAAAGCCAACTGAAATCCACACACCCGCGCCCCGCGCAAACTCTGATCTGATCTTGAACATGTCTGGCGCACCTTTGTGGTTGCGGGTGACATTGCGGTAACGCCACGGACCATGCGCTTCTAACGACACGCGGTAACCGGAGTTCCTGATAAATGCTGACAGACCGTCAACGAATTTCTGCAGGTTGGTACCGCCTTTCGGCGCTGTCGACATCAGGGCGTCACTGCCCAGTTCGGTTGCGACGCTTGAAACCTTCTCAATGGTTGTCAGACCCTGTACCGGCAGCAGGTTTTTGTACCCGCGCTGTTCGGCCAGCCAGACCAGTACATTGGCGGTCGCAACCGGCACACAATAGTGCGAGCCGCCGCCGGGCAGTTTCAGCCTTCTGTCGGTCTGGGAAAAATCCGGCATTCTGTCCAGGCGTGACGTGTCGTATGCAGCCGCCTTGACCTCACCGGTCATGCCGGCAACAGCAATCCAGGTTGCCGCAGCAACCGCGAGAACGACATCTATCATCCGACCGAGAACCATCTTCCTGCAAAATCCCTTTTTGGAAATCCTGCAGTCAGTGTACAGCGCCTGTCACCAACCAGCGCTTAATCCGATAGGTAGAATTTTAACTATCGCGCTGTTCGCCAACCGGCCAGTCCCAGAAATCATTGCCGCGCTTCTGGTAGTGGCGCGACAGCACCATCTTGTGAACTTCCGAGGCGCCGTCCACCAGCCTGGCACACCGGGCGTAGCGGTAGATCCATTCGACCACGCTGTCTTCGGAATAGCCTTTGGCACCCATCAGCTGCAGTGCCGTATCAGCTGCTTGGTGCAGCGTATCTGCAACATGGATTTTGGCCATCGACACTTCCCGCTGCGCCTTGTCACCCTGATCGATCAACCAGGCCGCATGCATGGTCAAGAGCTTGCCGGTTTGTATGGCGGCCGCTACATCGCCCATCATGATCTGGATGGATTCGCGCTCGACCAGCTTGGCGCCGAACGCTTCGCGTTCCGACACATAGTCATTGGCAATTTCCATGCACCGCTTAGCCATGCCAAGCCAGCGCATGCAGTGAGTAAGCCGGGCCGGGCCAAGCCGCATCTGGGTCAGTCTCAGGCCATCGCCTTCTTCCATCAGCCGGTTGGCCATCGGTATCTCAAGCCCGTCAAATTCAAGCTCACATACGCCACCATGTTCATCCGGCCCCATATTGCCGATGCGCCGGACGATGCGCCATCCCGGATCATCCTTGTGGAACAGGAATGCCGACAGGCCATTGCGCGGATCATCGGATGTGCGCGCCATCAGGATGAAGTGAGAGGCCACGGCAGCACCTGAAATATACCATTTGCGCCCTGAAATGATGTAGCGGTCGTTCTTGCGCTCGGCGTTGGTCAGCATCATGCCGCCGGGATCAGAGCCGGATCCGGGTGCCGGTTCCGTCATCACGAACGAAGACCGCACGTCACCGTCAATGATCGGCTGCAGCCACTTGTCCTTCATTTCATCGCTGGCCAGCACCTTGTTGAGTACCGACATATTGCCATCATCCGGCGCCTGGCAATTCAGCACAACCGGTCCGAAGATCGACCGGGCAGCTTCTTCGTAAAATACCGCCCATTCAGCAACACTCAATTCCAGGCCACCGCGATCTCTTGGCATTTGCGGTGCCCATAACCCCTCTTTGCGGGCTTTTTCCCGCAACGGCTTCAGCAGCGACAGCCGGATATTCCCAAACTCGTTGTAATTGTCCTTGTTGTCTTCAAGCGGCAGAACCTCGGCTGCAATGAAGTCGCGCACCCGCAGTCTGAGCTTGTCGAGTTCCGGTGAGATTGTGAAATCCATTGTGCTGCCTTTCCGGCCCTGAATTATTGTGGTTTAGCCAGTGCTTAGTCGACCGGCAGAAGATGCCCGCCATCGACCACCACCGTGCTCCCGGTCATGTATCCCGACGCCTTGTTGGAAGCCAGCAGCAACAATGTACCGTCCAGATCCGATACATCACCAATGCGGCGCTGTGGAATACGCTTGATCATCGGTGCACTGTCGTCTGATTCAAAATACTCTTTGTTGATCTCGGTCAAGATGTAACCCGGCGCGATCGCGTTGACGCGAATATTGTAGCGCGCAAATTCCAGCGCCAGGTTGCGTGTCAGTTGCAGCACCGCCCCTTTTGAAGCGGCATAGGCAACAACCGTGCGCGCAGCCCGGAAAGACAATACCGAGGCAATATTGATGATATTGCCCTGCCGGCCCGCATCCTTCATCCGGCGCGCCGCCTCCTGGGCGGCAAACCAGACCCCATCGAGATTGACGGACATCACAGATCGCCAGTCCTCAGGTGTCATGTCGAACACCGCCTTGTTGCCGGCAACACCGGCATTGTTGACCAGTATCGTGACAGTACCAAAGGCAGTTTCGGCCGCATCAAATGCACCGGCGATTGCGCCCTGGTCAGAAACATCCAGTTCTACCGCCCTGGCTGTTCCGCCTGCGTTGGATATTCGTTCAACAAGTGATGCCAGGCGGTCAGCACGCCGTGCAGCAACCACAATACTGGCGCCATGGGCTGCCAGTACTTCGGCAAACCGTTCTCCCAGTCCGGAAGACGCACCGGTGACCAGCGCGACTTCGCCGGACAGATCAAACAGTTTACTGGCGTGCATCAGGCCCCCGTCAGAAACTCAGCGACACATCTGTGTGATGCGACATGCAGGCAGCGACGTTCAGGGCGGTATCTTCAGGCAGACGCCTTAACGAGCGCAGGCCAATGGTATTCCTGATCGCGGCTTCGTATTTGCCGAGCCCGTCCGCAAGGTCCGCCTTGGCAGCCGTACGCCAGCGCACTTCGTCTTCGTAGACCCTGCTTGTTTCCACAACCAGGTTTTTCAACGCCGGCACATCGTCCGGTGACCTGGCCGCATGACGCGACACCAGCCGCAATGCCTTGTTGAGATCATTGGTACCGGCAATCGGGCCAAGCTTCACAGTCAGGGCTTTTGCGGCCTCTTCCGCACCGGCAGCGTCACCGGCATCTGCCAGCTTCGTCAGCGCTGCAACGTCCGGCGCAAGTTCACTCAATGCATCGGTCGTCTCGAGAATCTCCACGATTGCGGTCACCGGCTTGTAGGA
>JABDRA010000149.1 GCA_013041995.1 Anderseniella sp.
GTATTGGTATCAACCTTCGACAGGAACGACCCCGCCTGTTGCAGGGATATTGCCTGCTGGACCAATGAATCCAACTGATACATTACGGGTCCAATATCGCTTTCGGAATCTGACACAATGTGGCGTGCGATCATGGCACCGGCAATTCTGGTTTTCCGCCAGTATTCTCTCTCTGCCTTCAGCGTTGACATTGCCAGGTCAGTGTCGCCTGCAAATGCGAGCACCATGCCGATTTGATGATTTCGACGCTTGGCTTGTTCAAATGGCATGGCTTTGTAGGCCGCACGCGCCACACACGTATAATCGGACTGTTCCAGGCAGGTTTCCAGACTTGAAAATTGAATTTCCGAGGTTGGAAACCGATATGCGTCAATGGCCCAATAACCAGCCCCGGCGACCGCCAAGATGGCAACGGCAGTTAAAAACTTCCGTTTCACAAAAAAATCCGTATCTCGTCCCATCTGCTGCACTCCCTGCAATCGCCTGCAGGTTATGTATTCCAGATTAAATGCGGCTTAATCGCCTTGGTCCAATTGTCACAATGCACGGATGGAGTTGAAAGCAGATTTTACCGCTGCCGCCAGCCTTGCGTCCTGCCCAGCACATATTTTGACACCACCGCGTGCACCAGCCTCGCCACGACATTGGTGTAGAAGATCATCATGCCCATGGCGGCTGCAGGCGCTATGTCGCCGGCGTCGTCCATGTTGAGCACGGCCACAGAGGCCAGAGTTGTCTTGGAGGAATACAGGAACACCACCGCCGACACCGTCGTCATGGCATTCACGAACAGGTAGATCATGATGTCGAGAATGGCCGGCATGCAGACCGGCACGGTGACCCGGCTGAACAGCCGGTAGAACGGTTGCTTCAGCGAGGCTGCAACCGGTTCAAACTCGCTGTCGATCTGTTTCAGCGCGGTCACAGCCGTCAGGTGCGAGACCGTGTAGAAGTGGGTGACCGTGCAAATCACCAGGATGGCCATGGTGCCGTAGATGAAGTTCAGCGGATTGGCCGGGTTGTTGAAGAAGAAGATATAGGCCAGGCCCAGCACCATGCCGGGAATGGCCATGGGCAGCATGGCCAGGAACTGGAAGCCCGCCCTGCCCTTGTCGAAGCCCTTGGTCTTTTCCACCATGTAGGCGCCAGTAAAAATGATGACCGTGCCGATGACGGCTGTAATCAGCGCCAGCATGATCGAATTGCGATAGGCGTCCCAGCCACCGCCGTCCATGCGGTCGAAATCGTAGTTGGTCAGGCCCAGCGACAAGTCGTAGGGCCAGAACTTGACCAGTGCTGCATATTGGCAGATGCCCAGAATGGAGATGATGAACGCCGCCACCAGCGCGCAATAGGCCAGGCAGGTAAGGTCGAAGCGCCGTGATGGCTTGGGCTGATAGACTACTGAGCGCGCCGACAGCAGTGCGACCTGTTTGCGCTGCACCTGCCGGTCCACAATATAGGCAATCATCGCCGGGATCAGCAGCACCACGGAGACCACCGCGCCCATCTGGAAGTTTTGCTGGCCGATGACCTGCTTGTAGATATCCACCGCCAGCATGTTGTACTGCCCGCCGATCACCTTGGGCAGGCCGAAGTCGGTGATCACCAGGTTGAACACCACAAAGGCCGCCGAGATCAGACCATAACGCGCGCCGGGAATCGTAACGGTCCAGAATGTGCGCCATTTGCTGGCCCGCAGCGAAACGGCGGCTTCATAAAGCCGAGCATCAGAAATCGACAGGGCAATCAGGATGATGATCATGGCATGGGGGAAGGTGAAGAATACCGACCCCACCACGATGCCGATGGGCCCGTATATGCTCTCGCCCATCAGAAACTGCTTCAGAAACCCCTGATTGCCAAACAGGTAGACCAGCGCAATGCCCGGCAGCAGCGACGGCACCAGGATCGGTGCCATGGCAATGACCCGGAACACACCCTTGAACGGCATGCAGCTTCGACACAGCGCATAAGCGAAACCGAACGCCAGCGATACAGTGATAATGGTCGAGATCAACGCTATGAAAACGGAGTTCTGAATCGACTGGAACAGTGCCGGCGTCGAAAAATAAGTGGCGAAATTCGCCAGTCCGTGCCCCTGTATCGGTCGGATGACCACCTTGCGGAAGGTGTTTGAATCAAACTCTGCCGGTTTGGTGCCTTCGAAGCGCTCCGACCCGACCAGATAGACGGCATCGTCCCTCAGGCCGCGCAACCGGTACTTCACCGGGCTGCGGAAACTGAAATCGGGGAAGAATTTCGTCAGCGCCAGACGTCCGTCCGTACTGGTTGCCAAATCTCCCTCGGCGATGAAGTTTCCCTGATCGTTCAATTGTTTCAATGTGGCTGCAGGCTGATTGAAGGCACCGGCTTCGTCGCTGACCTGGACCTCAAACTGGGTCAGATCAAACCGGCTGGTTTCAAACGCCTTGGACAGCATGGCGTACAAGGGCAGTGCGAGCGCCACGATCAGATAGACCGCCAGCACGATCATATAGCCGCGCATGATCCAGTCGTCAGAGCCCATTTTCGGCTTGATGCGGCTTTTTGCACTCACGTCCGGACCCAGTGCGTCGATGCTGCTCATTTTTCCGGCTCCGGCGCAGCGGCAAACACCTTCAGCCGGTCGCTGGGAATCTCGATGCGCATGCGCCCGCCGACCTGGATGTCCATGCGGCGTACCGCGTTGATGGAGAAGTCGGCCACAATCTGCCCTGCGCCAAGATCGGCGCTGCTCAGCCTGGTGCGCCAGAACGAGCCAAGGAACTCCATTTCATCGACTGTGGTTTCTACCGTGTTGCCCGGCTCGCTGATCTCGTCCGGTGCACCCGGTGAGCGGGCACCGTCGCCATGCGGGATGATGTCTTCCGGCCGGATGACCGCGGTAACGAGCAGGCCGTCGGCGTGGTCGTGGCCTGCGCTGGCGAACCGGCGCTTGCCGATCCTGACGCCCTTGCCCTTCTTGTCCGCTGTGCCTGCAAGCTGGTTGGTTTCGCCGATGAAGTCCGCCACAAACAGCGACACCGGTTCGCGATAGACATCGGTTGGCGTGCCCACCTGTTCAATGACACCGTGGTTCATCACCACGATACGGTCGGCCATGGCCAGCGCTTCTTCCTGGTCATGGGTCACCATGATGGTGGTCACGCCCAGCTTGCGCTGCAAATCCTTGACTTCGTGCCGCAGGTGCACGCGCACCTTGGCATCCAGCGCCGACAGCGGTTCATCCAGCAATAAAAGGCCCGGCGACATGGCAAGGGCGCGCGCCAGCGCGATGCGTTGCTGCTGGCCACCGGACAACTGCGCCGGATATTTCTTGGCCTGCTCAGGCAAGCCGACCAGTTCCAGCAGTTCTGCCACGCGTCTGTCGATATCGGGTCTGGCAATGCCGGAGTTTTCCAGCCCAAAGGCAATATTCTTCTCAACCGTCAGATTGGGAAACAGCGCATAGGACTGGAACACGATGCCGAAATCACGTTCCGACGGCGGCAGGGCAGAAATGTCCTTGCCGTCCTGAAACACAGCTCCGGTGGTCTGGATATCCAGCCCGGCAACAGCCCTCAGCAGGGTTGTCTTGCCGCAACCCGACGGACCGAGAAAACACACGAACTCGCCGCGGTTGACCTCAAGTGAAATGTCCTTCAGCGCGAAGAAGTCCCCAAACGCCTTCCAGACATTTTCGATCTTCAGGTAGGTTTCCGTCGTATCTGCCTGCCCCATGTCGCTTCCCCGAACAGCCGCCATTTTGCAGCACCCGTTCGATGCCACAGTATCATAGTTCAGAGGCACCGGCGATGAACCGGTGCCTCGTCAGCAGTTTGCTTGTCAGCCCTTGGGCTCTGACTTGGAATCGTAGCGCTTCTGCCACTCATCCAGAATTGCCTTGCGGTTGTTGGCGGCAAATTCAAAGTCATTGTCGATCATCTTCTCCAGCAGGTTGGTCGGGAAGTGTTCGACAGGCTTGGCAACACCGGGATATGCAACCACGGCGTAACCGGAGTTGTACATCTCGTTGGCCTTCTTGGTGATGGTCCAGTCAGCCAGTGTCTTGGCATCATCGAGGTTGTCGGTACCCGCAACAATTGCCGTTGCCTCCATATCCCAGCCGACACCTTCTTCCGGCACGATGATTTCAATCGGCGCACCGGCTGCCTTTGACTTGGCACCGCGGAAGGCGAAGGACACACCGATCGGAATTTCACCGGCCGCAGCCATTTTGCACGGCTTGGAGCCGGAATGGGTGTAGGCGGCAATATTGGCGTGGAGACCGTCCATGAAGGCCCAGCCGTCCTTTTCACCGAACATCTGCAGCCAGCTGGAGACATCAAGGAAGCCTGTACCGGACGAATTCGGGTTCGGCATGATCACATGGCCCTTGTATTCGGCCTTGGTCAGATCCTTCCACGACTTCGGCGCGGTCAGGCCGAGCTTGCCGCCTTCAACGGTATTGAAACAAACCGACGCAACCCAGGCGTCCATGCCGGTCCAGGTCGGGGGCGTGCTCTTGTCGACAAATTTCGGGTCGAGGTTCTCAACGCCTTTCGGAGCGTATGCTTCCAGCATGCCTTCGGATTTAAGCAGCAGCAGCGAAGTCGCCGCCAGTCCCCAGACCACATCGGCCTGCGGGTTGTTTTTTTCCGCCAGCAGTTTTGCCGTCACGACACCGGTTGAATCGCGTACCCAGTTGATCTTGATATCAGGATGATCGGCATTGAATGCATCAGCATATTTTTTCAGGTCTTCCGCTTCGATTGCGGTGTAAACGGTCAGTTCACCGGCCATAGCCGCCGAAATCGACATCACCCCAATTGCAACCCCCGCCAAAAGTCCACCAGCAAGTTTCTTAAACATGACATCTCCTTGTCAGCGCATGATTTATATCGTCAAGCAGGTTGGCAACCATGCTTATGCCACCACCCAAAATTCCTGATTTTCCTGCTCCCCCGCCAGATATGGTCGCGTTATGTGACAGATAAATGAAATCGATAATAATGATGCAACACCTGCTTTAACTTATAGGTCGAGATATCATCGATCCGTAGGCTGCATTCAGATGCAATGCGCATCAACCACCCGCTGCACCATGGGCGCATAA
>JABDRA010000695.1 GCA_013041995.1 Anderseniella sp.
GAAGCCGAGAGCCAGGCCGACCATGAACAGGCGGCCTGCCGCCCCGCCGCGTTTGAACTGAACGGCCAGCGGAATACACAAGGCAATCATCAACCATGGCGTGAACAGCAAGGACATGCGCCGGTGCCACCAGGTTTCGAACACGTGCACAGGTTTAATGCCGAATCCCTGATTGCGAATGAAGTATCCCAGGTCAACAGTGGACATTTCGGCTGGTTCTCCGGAGCGTTTACCCTCACGTGCGGGCCGCATGTTTCCAGAATACACCAGCTGCTTGATGCGATTGGGTTTGACGTTTTCCGAGTGGTAGATGATCACATCTTCCAACTGCCAGCGCCGGTTCACCAAAGTGGCTGTGCGCGCATTGATCTGCTCCAGCAATTTGCCGTCAGGAGCGCGGCGGAAAATAATGATGTCGGTCAATTCGGTTGCATCGGCATTTGCGCCCGAGGCGCGCAGGATGTCATTGCCGGCCCGCATCCATATAGCCTTGCCGCTGCCGGCACCGGCTTTCTTGCCGCCATACTCACCAATGCCCCAGTCGATCAGTTTGGGGGTAACTCTCGGTACGCCCTGATCCGCAATCAGGAATGTCATGCCGCCAATGACCAATGCCAGCGGAAACAGCATGAACACAATTCGTAGCGGCGAAAGACCGGTGGCCCAGATCGCGGTAAGCTCGCTGCGATAGGACAGCTCGACGAGCGCCAGCAGGATACCGAGCAAAACGGAAATGGCCATGAAAGTCGAAGCTGTGACCGGCAACAGCAACAAGGCGTACTCTGCGATGGGTGACGCCCCGCCCGACCCGCGTCTCAGGATTTCTTCCGAATAGGTCACGACGGTCAGTGACACGACGAAGACCGAAATACCGCTCAGGATCATCACGAACCGCAGCAAGATCATTTTTGACAACAGCCAGCCGATTGTCTTCATAGTGAACCGGGGGCAGGCAAGGGCCTGATCTTGCGCCAGGCGGCTTTGACAATATCGGCAATATCTTCCATCAGCGGTTCCAGCCAGGGCCGGGGCAAGGTGTAACAGGTGACGTAAAATCGCCAGAACGCAAAGGCGGCAAATAGTGAAAACGGTGTCCATATGGTCCACCAGACAGAGGTGCCGGACACGCGGGTTATCAGATGGCCCTGTTGCAGAACTTCATGGAATGCCACCAGCAGGATCAGGGCTACGGCAAAGCGATATGCCCGGTTGCCGCGGCGCGAACCGATCGCATAGGGCAGCGCTAAAAATGGCAGGATCAGTACAAGTGCCACCAAGGCCAGTCGAATATGGAATTGCGATTCCATCTTCCGTTTTCGGCTGTCACTCAAGTCTTCGCTCTGCAATTGCGTGTACAATTCTGTCAGCGTCAGTTCGCGCTCATTACGGCCGCGCGGTCGGTAAACCTCTTTCGACAACTCTCCAAGTGCCACATCAGCCGATTTGAAATCTCCGACAACTGGGGCCTCCAGCAGGGTCGTTGAAGCGGTAGCATCCTTCGACTTCATTTCCATTCGATGACCGTCATCGAGCCGCAATACTGGCCGGGCATTGGCGGGGTCGTCCACCAGCCTGCCGTTCAGGGCGGTGATAGTTTCACTGCCTTTCTTGCCGTTGTCGTCATACATGAAAATACGCTGGAACGAGTTGTCGCGGCGTTCAAGCTTGTCAAGAATGAAGGTGCGCTTTCCGGTTTGCATGAAGACGCCTTCCTCAGCGAGGTAGAACACGTCGACATTGGCCAGAGTGTAGACCGTGGCGCGATAGGCATAGAGCGAATAGGGCTGTATCCATCCAAACATCAAGGCGGCATTGACGGCAAGAACAACCGATATCATGCATACCGGACGGGTCAGTCTTCCGAGCCCGACACCGGCCGCCAGAAAAGCATCGAGTTCAGAGTCTTTCGACATCTTGTTGAAACCGAACAAAAGACCGAGATACAAAGCCACAGGTGCGGCAAGCCCGATATAGTGCGGCATCCAGTAGGCCAGCAGTTCCAGAACTACGCCGAAGGAATTGCGATTGCCCAGCGTGATATCGAGCACCTGCACAATGCGTTCTGCACACAGCACAGACAGTCCGGCTCCCAGTGCAGTCAGCAATGGAATTGATACCTGGCGAATGACGTATCGCTCAATTATCGGAATTCGGAAAATACTGTTCTCGGCCGCGCGCCGTCCTCTGTTACTGCCGGAATGGCTAGATCAGTATGGTTTTTGATTGAAGCAATCAACAACCAAAAAACTGATCGTTTTCAAAGTGCCAGAGCAACTTTACGGGTTCAAGTGAACCCATGTTGCTCTAGAGCCGTTTGCTCCATTTGCTCAAACAATGCATTACCGGCATTGTCAATCCAGACTATAGCTTGTTTGCGGCACGAAGCTGCACTTTTCCGTGTCCCAGCATCTGGTGTTGACGGTGCACTGCCAGCGACCGGATGTGCGGCGGATATGATATTCATTCCAGGCTGCCGGTTCTGTGCTGCGGGCGCCGTTTGATGTGGCTGCCGGCATCCCGAGAATGTGTACCGGTCCGTGCCGGGAAGCCAGCGTGTTGCGCATTGTGATATGGTTATGACCGTGAACAACCAGATCACAGCCCTGATCTTCCAGGACCTGTTTGAGTTCCATCGCGTCAGTCAGGGCCTTTCGCCGCCTGGCCAGGCCGGGCAATGGCGGGTGGTGGATCATCAATATCCGGTAGAAGCCCTTGGAGCGCAGGTTTTTCAGTGTTGCTGCAAGTGCATCGATTTGTGCCTCTCCAAGTACGCCTGCGGCGCGCCCCGGCCTTGTCGGTACGGCAGTTGATACGCCAATGAGTGCGATGTTGCGTCTCTGGCGCACATAGGGAAACGGCATGGCAATGTCTGCCGTCGTGACGGCCCCTGGCACCATCAGGTCCCCGGTCATATAATCGCCCAGACGGCCTATACCCTTGTCCCATCGTACTGGTACATAGGCATCATGATTGCCCGGCACAAACGAAACCCAGTCGGGCCTGCCAAGGTTTCGAAGCCAGCTTTCCCCATTGATGAATTCACGAGGCAGCGCAAGGTTCACAAGATCTCCGGTAACCATTACATGATCGGGTTGAGCCGCCTTGATGTCGCGTACAATCTCGCTGGCAACTGCAGGATCATGAATGGCCTTGCGGCGAAACACCCAGGAATTGTAACCCACGATCCGTTTCGAGTTCATCTCGGATGCCTTGACCGGCGGCAAGGGGGCAAGGTGAACATCTGATATGTGCGCAATGCGAAAAGTCACAAAAATTGTCCGTCAGGCAATGGTACGTTCAAAAATCCGATAGGTCTTGTAGGCGTTCCCACCGATCGCTTCTATCATGCGGCGCATCGGCAAATTGTCTTCCAGTATCCAGGACAGTTCGGCTCGCCGCGTGCCCCTGTTGACATGGTAGGTGCGGATAGCATCAATAACCGACATTGCGAGGGCCGAGCCAACCGGTGTGCCGTGAAATTTCTTGCGCACACCCATCAAAGGCAGGCGGACCGCCTCGGGCGGTGAAAACTTCAGGCGCGACAGCAGTTTCGCCCAGCCAAACGGCAGCAGTCTTCCGTTCAGGTCGCGGGCCGCCCGATTGATATCTGGCAGCGTTACCGCCATTGCGCAAGGTTCACCCTGATAGAATGCAAACGCAATGAATTGTTCTTCAACCAGCATTTTCAGGTCCTGGCCAAGTTTCTTGATTTCTGCCTCACTGAACGGTGTAAACCCCCAGTTTTCCGACCAGGCATCATTGAAAATATCGATTAGAATGGCGAGATCGCGATCAAGGTTGTTTTTGCTCAGGGGCCGGACTTCAAGATCGCCAGTGGCATGCACCTTGGCCAGCATGCTGGCCAGTCCGCGCGGCAGGGCTTTCGAGTTGTCGAAATCATAGGCCAGCACATTCTTGATGGGGGTGTATCCGGCTGCTGCAACATGTGCCTGATAGTACGGCGCCGCATGACCCATCATGACCGCCGGGGGATGTTCAAACCCGTCTACCAGGAGGCCAGTTTCTTCATTGATGGAGAAACTGAAAGGGCCAACGGCACGGATCATTCCCTCTGTCCTGAGCCAGTTTTCCGCAGCATTGAAAAGCGATGAAAAGACAGCGCTGTCATCGAAGGCGTCCAGGAAACCGAACATGCCGGTTGCGTCGCGATAGCGTGCAAGCCTGAGATCGTCAACCTGTGCTGAAATGCGGCCAACAGGTTGACCGTCCTTGAAGGCCAGAAACAATTGCGCCCGGCCATGTTGAAAAAACGGATTGTGTCTGGGAGAAATGTGTTGTGATCGTTCGAAATTCAAAGGGGCGATCCAGGCGGCATCGTGGGCAAAGACAGCATGCGGTAGCTGGATAAAGGCCTTGCGGTCACGCCGGCTGTTGACCAATCGTACTTCAACTTCACTCATGCACAGGCGTTTCTGCTGATTTTCGGCGACGTTTTGCCGGCGCCGTGATTTCCGTAGCAGCGCCGTTATCGACCTTGTACAGGCGGTCTGCGATTTTGGACCAGGCGGGTCGGTGGGTGATGGCAATGATTGTGAACACGCCGGCAAGATCAAGCGCGTTGCTGCAAATGCTGGCCTCGGTTTCAGGATCCAGCGCGCTGGTAACTTCATCAAGTATCAGCAATTTGGGGCGGCCTACCAGGGCGCGGGCGAGTGCGATGCGCTGACGCTGGCCACCTGACAGGCGGCCACCCATTTCGCCGGCATTCGAATCCAGTCCGTCAGGCAAACTGTTCACGAAGTCTTCGGCATCTGCCAACCGCAGCGCTTCAACGATATCTTCATCGGACAAGGCGGTGTTTCCAAGCGCAATATTATCGCGCAGGCTTGCATGCAGCAAAGACAATTCCTGAGGTACATAGCCGATGTGTGAGCGCCACGCTTTCAACGACAACTGGTCCAATGGCCGGTCGTCTATCGTGATCTGTCCCGAGGCAGGCTCATGCAGTCCAAGCAAGAGGTCGACGATGGTTGTCTTGCCGGCGCCGGATGGTCCCTGCAGCACCGTGATCTTGCCGGACGGAATAAACAGGCAAACGTTTTCAACCGTGGGCTGGTCTTCGTGCGCAAACGTTACATGATCGAAAGTGCACCCGTGATCCAGAGTGATATCCTGCGCTCCGCCGGCACGTTCGGCTTCGCGGGCCAGTTTTGCCGACATCTCGTGCACAGCGTGATAGGAGGCCTCCAATTCCGCACCGCGCTGCAGAAACTTTTGCAGGCGCCGCACAACGGAAATTGATTGAAAGGCGATAATGCCGACCACAGTGACGCTGGCAAGTGTAATCTCCCACACGCCGACAGCCAGAAAAAAAGCGATGCCGATCATTACAGCAATGAGAATGTCATTGCCGCGATCCAGGCCCTGGCTCGACAAGACCTGAATCTTGATCGACTTGTTGAGTGCCTGGAGGTTTGCACCGAACATGGCGATGAACGGCACTGTTCGTGCCATCGACTTGATGGGTTTGATATTGTTCAGAGCGTCCGCAACGAGGGTAACCAGTTGACTGGTTGACCGGGTTTGCCGTCTGCCGGCACGGCGGCTTACTGCAATCAACTTGCCCATCCCGACGACGATGATGGTGCCGGCGATGATACCGGCAACCGCAAACTTGAAAGACGCCATCATTGCGAAGGCCAGGTATCCAATCCCCTGGATCACCGCAGCTACAAACTTGGCGGATTCCAGATAGGCGTGGCCTGCACGCGTGGCATCAACCGAAATAGTATTGGCTATCCGTCCGGCGCGATGGTCGACAAAATACCGCCATTTCGTGTCGAACATGGCGTTCAGAAGGTCCTCACGCAGTCTGGTCGAGACATTCGCGATCGAAAAGCCGGCATAGGTTAAAGCCAGGCCCAGCAAGATGGTGCGCAGGATCAGCATCAGTACAACGGCGATAGTAAATCCGGCGATGGTTGCAGGCATCCCGGTTACCGCCAGAGTTGCATCAATGACAACCTTGAATGCAGGCGGCAGAATGCCGCTTTCTCCAGATACGGCCAGCAGGGCGGGCAGCATTGCACTCATGGACAGAATCTCGGCCACCGAAGCCAGGACCAGGCAGGTAACGACCAACCAGGGATTGGTGCCCTTTGCAGATGCAAAAATTCGAAAAAGTTTCAGCATCAGGCAACCGTCATTATCTTGTTACTGTGTGTCAGTGGAAAACGCATTCCACCACGATTAGAGGCGTCTCGCTGTATGAGCAAGTGCGGAATTGATCGCAGGCAATTGATCCCGGCTATTTTTGGTTGAAGCAACCAATAACCTGATTGTCCTGGAGGGTTAGAGCAATCCGGATTGTGGTGCATCCACATTGTTCCCATGTGCGGGATCATTCGCGGGTACTCATTTTCTCCAGGGTCTCAGCTGCGTCACGGGTTGCCTGTTCGAAACGGTCTTCAAAGGTTTCCATGTTTTTTTGCGGACTTTTGAAGAACGAGCTTTTCTTTAGGCCGGCAATAAAGAGTTTGTGCAGCAAACGGGCTGGTGTCTTCATTGGCCGGTCGACATGCCAAAGCAGGACAACCCGTTCGTCGTCGGTATTATTGCTCACTTCATGTTTGTAAGTATCGTCAAAAACGAAAATCATGCCTTCCTGCCAGGTGCATTATTCGTCTTCCACCCGTAACCGGCAATTCTCTCGATCTTTCGGTACAATCAATCCCATGTGACAGGTGACAATACCTTTTGTAACTCCCTTGTGCGGCGGGATGTGGGCTCCAGGTGCAAGAATCGAGAACCAGCGGTTTGGAGATTTGGAATCGATTCCAGCATGGCAGCCGTCCTGGGTGCCTGGGCACAGTTTCGCTCGAGTTTTGTCCCGAAACCGAAAAGAAAGAACGTGCGCCACTGATCGCCCCTGGAAATTTCCTTCTGATCTGTCGAGACTTCGTGGAATTTTGGTACCTGTTCGCGGAATTTCAGAATTTCACGTATCCCGCTGAGCACGTCCTGCCAATTTTCCTCCAGCACCTTGAACTCAGGAAAATGTGCCTTGTCCAGAACCGGTGTATCGCCGATGAGTGACTGTCGTGATTGAAAGCTTGCGATCAGGTTTCTGAACCGGCGACCAAAGGTCACAAAGGCCTGATTTAGGGTAGATCTTTCCTGCTTTGCAGATGTGGCCATGGCGGTACCCTGAGGACTTCTCGTTTGCTGTATCGGCTTCAGTTTATGTTGAGATACATTAGATCTGGACGACGTTCGATTGAAGTACCCAATTGTGTGAACCTCATCAATTTTCAAAATAAGGGCGGGGTGCGGGCAATGAACCTGCGTGCAATTTGTTTAACCCCCTTATAGCATGTCTCGCAGAATATGGGCGGTTTTGCGAGTGGCGACATGCGAGAACGGTGCTTGAAGCACTGTGCCGTGAGCCTGTTCTACCGCGACAGGCCTCCGAACACAGGTAAATGAGTTTTCAATGTTGAAGTCGATTTTATTTCCCCTTGCCAACAGACTGCTGCTGCAACCGTTCGGGCGGGTGTCACGCGGTATGACTTTGGGTACGCGCGCAGTGGTTCGTGACGCTGACGGGCGAATTCTGGTGGTGCGTCAAAGCTATACCAATGGATGGATTTTCCCGGGCGGTGGAGTGGACAGGGGAGAAGCACCGGTCACCGCTGTGAAGCGCGAAGTGATGGAGGAAACCGGGGTGCGGGTAAAAGGTGATGTGGTGGTGCATGGACTGTTCTCAAACCATGCCAATTTTCCCGGCGATTATATTGCCGTTTACATAGCGAACGACTTTGAGGACGGTACATGGACGCCATCGCTTGAGATAACCGAGCGCGCCTTTATGCAGCCCGCCGACATTGCAAAGGACTGCTCAGCCGCCATGCGTCGGCGTCTGGAAGAGCTGGCCGGCAAGCGCACGGTATCTGAAATCTGGTAACGCCGAAGGAGTTGATTGATGGGGCCGGACCGCGGATCAATTGCACACAGTATTTGACGCTCAAGCCGACAACATGATATGGCCAGATGTGTCGTGGCTCACGCGGGTGGAAAAGTTCGTGTGGCCGGCGGCACAAGGTAAAGTGGACAGGACACTCAGAATGCCCGCGAAAGTGCGTCAGCGACGATTTGTTTCCAGGCGATGCGGATTTGCTTCCCGCAATGCCGGAGTGTCCTCGCGCGCGATCTGCTTTTTGCCTTAAAGCAACCTGCGACCGGTGAGGAAGCTCGGTGTGACACCCACACTGCCCAATTTCTCATTCAAACGGAAACAGGTCGATGCTTACCAATCCAGACTGCATAAAACCATTCAACCATGACAATTCTGCACTCATCGCCCAGGCCGACGGGCTGCTTGACCGGGCGTTTGGCATTGGCAGGCGAACCAAGACGTCGTATCGGCTTCGTGAAGGTGAGCGGCCGGTGAAGGGCCTGAGCTTTGGTCTCTACCTCGATGACGAAAAAACCGGTTCAACATTGCGGGCTGTGATCAGTTTCTGGCACCTGTGCATCGGTGAACAAGGCCATCGTGCGGTCATGCTTGGACCGATTGCGGTCGAACCACATTTGCAGGGCACCGGATTAGGC